>CAJWOS010000192.1 GCA_913044235.1 uncultured Pseudomonadota bacterium | reverse complement strand
GAGGTGGACCAAGGGCGCGTGTTCGAGACCGATCCCTGGGGCGAGGAGGATGCGGTCGAGCGGACGGGTCTGGGCCGGTTCAAGCACGAAGCGGCGACCGTCGACCCGGTGCAAGGCTGCGTCTACTTGTCCGAAGACGAGTCTGACGGGCGCTTCTACCGGTTCGTCTCCGGCAAGGTCGGCGCCAACGGCCGCCTCGATCTGGACGACGGAGAGCTACAGGTCGCCTCGGTCGACAGCGCCGGCCACGTGACTTGGCTGCCCGTGCCCGACCCGATGTTTCAGGGCGCGACGCCCACACGTCTACAGGTTCCGGAAGCCACCGTATTTGACGGTGGAGAAGGCCTCTGGTGGTTCGAAGGCACCGTGTATTTGTCCACAAAGGGCGACAACCGAGTGTGGGCCTACAACACGGAAACCCAAACCATCGGCACCATCTACGACCGTGAGACCACACCCGATCCAGACGCCCTCCATGGCGTGGACAACCTGACCGTCTCGGCTTGTGGCGATGTTCTTGTTGCAGAAGACGATGGCCAGATGCGGATCGTCGCCGTACTTCCCAGCGGGGAACTCAAGCCACTGGTCCAGATCGAAGGCCAGTCCGAGTCCGAGATCACCGGGCCGGCCTTCGACCCCTCCGGCACACGCTTGTACTTCAGCAGCCAGCGCGGGGGCGGAGGGCTCGGCGGCATCACCTACGAAGTCACAGGCCCCTTCCACGAGCGTCTGGCAGACGGCGAGACCTGCTGACGGGCCACATCAGACTGCTCTGGGGCCACCCGCACCGCACCTCAGTCGTCGAGCCCAAGTCCCGCGATGGCGTACTCCATCAGGTTTTCATCTGAGTCGCCGTCGCCCCCATCCACACAGACCGCGTAGCCGCCGTAGTCGTCGCGGTACCCCACCACCCCGCGAACCAAGGGCCGGCGCTCATGGGGCCATGCCTGTCGGAGCTCGCCGTGCTCATCGAGCACAAAAGCCGTCCCGGCAAAGTCTCGCTGCACCGGCGCCGCAGGAGCCAGGCGCCATGTCCAGGCTTCATCCACAAACTCATCCACGCCGGCTGCGCTTTCGACGAGGAGGACATCTTCGGGGGTCAGCGCCCGCTTGTCTTCTCCTTCGAGGTCTTGTGTGCCCATGAAGAAGCGACAAACGGCCTCCGCCGGGGTGCGGGCGGTGCAGTCCAGGAAAGGGCTGCTGATACAGGGCATTCCATCCTCGAGTCCGCGGGAGTTGCCGCCATCATACAAGTCTTTGAATCGGCAGCAACCACCAGTACCGAGTCGCCAGACAGGGTGCGGCAGTCCCGTCCACGCAACGCGACAGGTCCGGTGCAGGCACAATCTTCGGGTGGGGGCGGGCGCGTGTCCCTCTCCAAGCCAGCACGCTGGATGCCCAGCCCTCTGCACGGTCAGGACAGCGGGCGTGCCTGCGTAAGGCACCAACCATCGAGAGGGTGTCGCCAGACAATGAGGGAAGAGGAGCGATTGGCACCCATCAGGGTGAGCATCGACTCCAAGCGCGTGCGGTCGTCTTCACCGGCGGCCACCGCCCAAATGCGCGGATAGGTGCGGGAAATGGACGCCACCAAGTCCGCAGCACTTCGGCCTTCTGCCCAGGCATAGAGCGCCTCGATGATGCGGATCGACAGCCGCTGTGGGCGATGCTCGATGGCTCTGTGCAGCAGCATCCGCCCTTTTTTCAAGCGGCCCAGTCGCAGCAGAGCCTCGGCAGCGACCGGCCAGCCCGAAGTGAGTGGACCGAGGCGAGCCTCTCCCTGCTTCCACACCTCAAGAGCCGCTTCGTAGCGCTCTTGGGCGACATGGACGAGACCTAGGCCGACATAGGCCCAGCGCGTGTCGGCATCCAGCGCCAGGGCTGCCTCGAGGTCGGCACGAGCACCGTCCACATCGCCCGACCAGAGGCGAACCTCCGCGCGATGTGTGTACCAGAGTGGCGGTGCTCCGAAGCGGGCCCGCCAGTGCGAATAGGCTTCCAGAGTGCGCTCAAATCCAAGGTCGAGCAGGCCTCGACGAAGGTTGACAAGCTGCAGACGCTGGTCGATGGGCACGTGGAAGACGCGCACTTCACCGGCTTCATCGCGATACACGAGCAGCTCATCGCGTCCTCCATTCAGACGTTCGAGCAGCGTGGCAGCGTTTGCCTTCAGCCAGCGGCGCGCGCGCCGGTGCGAGAGCTGGTGGAATTCTGGAGGCAGCAGCGGGCCGAATCCAACACCGATCTCGTCTCGGTGCTCCAGGATGCCTCGCACACGAAACTTGTTCAGAAAGATGGCCGGATTGGTCTCCGTGCTTTGGCGAAGGGCCTCGTGAACCGTCTCCAGAGCTCGATCTCGAGTACGAGGGTGTTCCAGCCACGCCTCGGCCTCATGGATGAGGCGTACCGGCCAGTCTCGGGCTTGCACCGTTGTGCTCGCATTCCGAATGGCCGCCCTGTCGCCCTTCGCCCCCCACCACACGACGTAGGCATCATCACCAGGAGTGCCATAGGTCCGAACCAGGTTGCCAGCGGCCTCGAGCCGACCGGTCTGGCACCACAGCATCACCATGGCTCGCAGCCATCGAAGATCCATGACAGCGGGCTTTCCGTCCTGTAGCCACTCGAGCGCAGTGTCGACCCGGCCGGCCGCCAACGCGAAGCGATACACCTCGAGCAGGTCGTCGAGCCCACCCACATCAATGTCATCGAGAAGCCGAGCCAAGCCCATGGAATCTCGGTTTTCCATACGGACTCGGGCTCGAAGCCGAACGATCCGCTGAAACTGCTCCGCCCCAGGAGCGGGGATGCGATCCAGCATGCGCTCGGCGTCCGCTCCGGCGCCCGCGCGCACAAGCATGTCGGCCGTTCGAAGCAGGTGCGCAGGATCCACATCCGGGGCCCGCGCCAGACCCATCGCAACCTCGTAGTGATGCCCCACGGCATTGAAATCAGCGGGCGTGAGGGCCTCGACCCGCCTCCAGAGGGCAACCTCGGTCGGGTTCGCGCGGGCGAGCGCTCGAATGGCCGCGCGCGCCTGCACCGGCGACGCGTTGCGCTCCCACAGCTCCGCCTCCAGCAGGCGATTGGCCGGAGACGAGGGGAGCGACTGAACGTCGAGCCATGCGCGGCGGTCGAGTCCCAGCATCAACAGTGCCTGTACACGTTGACGGAGCACCTGCGACCGCTGGTCTCGGGTGAGCGCATCGCCGCGTCCGAGCAGGGCGGTCAGCCCGCGGATGGCGAGCTTCACGCGACCCGCATCGACGAGTCGTCGGCACTGCGCCAAGAGGTCATCGACAGTTGGTATGGGAGCCACAGGAGTCACCGTTGCGCCGCAGCAGGCGGGGAGACCAAACAGATGAGGCCGCGGCCAGGGCGCTCAGCACCCAGACACCGGAGCGTAGCATGCCTGTACCCCTCACCCTGAGCCTGTCGGCTGCCTGTGCCATCCGTCGGTTCGACCAAGCACGGCCCATCACGTCCGGACACCGGCAGGTCTGTAGAGACACCACTCCGGTCCAAGAGGTGGCCCTGCGCACGCACTGAATACCGAATCGCCCATGCTCCGATGGATTGACGGGTCTCAAATCGGTCCAGTACAGTGCCTCCAGGCCCGATGGTTTCGACCTTCCCAGGGATGTGAGTGCGCTTGAGGCATCGTTTCCCCCCAATCCCGAAGCTCGCACTCGGCGCGTTTGTGCTCTACCTGGTGGGGTCGGCCCTTCTCGGAGAGGCCTATCCCTTCTCTCGCTACAGCATGTACGCGCAGCATGGCTACCAAGATGGTGCCCATCTGGTCATCCGCCTCGATGGCGTCGAGCTCCAGACCATGCGCGGCATCGTCGACATCGATGGCGTCGACCCGGAGACCCTTCGCTACCCACAAGGCACGCCAGCGGGCGTTGCGGGCTATCCCCTCGACCACCTCCGACACTACATCGCACAGCACGGCCGCCGACCCGGTACTGCAACCGGCGAGGCACAACTCGAGATCGGCGCGCGCTTTCTGCGTGTCGGGCCTTCTGGCATTCGCGTCACACAGGCCTTCGTGCCCATCGCCGCAGGGACGGCACGACGCCCATGAAGGTCACTCCTGCACGCCCCTCCGTTGCACGATGGGTGATGGCCTACGGTCTCACCGCAACGTGGGTGCTGTTCACGACTGGAACCATCGGTGGAACCATTCGCACACCCTGGGGGATTGCGCGGCTCTTCGACCTTTCTTTCTTGCTCACGCCCGGCGTCTGGGCTGTCTTCAGTGCCATCTACTTCCTGTGTGTGTTCGCATTCATGCGGCGCATTCGAGAAGCGCTCGTGGGTGTGCTGCTCTCTGTGTCCATCGCGCTGATGGCCACACTGCGGATCAGTGAGACCGCTCGCCTCGACACAATGCCCTCGCTCACCACCATGCTCGTGGGCGTGCTGATCACCACCTGGACCCTCGCGCTCGTAGCAACACCGGGTTCAATGGCCCGAAAAGAACAAGTGGGCCACGAGATGATGTGCGGCGTGTTCGGTGCCATCATGTGCCTCACGGCTTGGTCGAAGTGGAGTACATCTGGCCTGCAATGGCTGGATGGAAACACGCACGCCCTGTGGATCTATGAACGGGCCGCCGGTCCAGTGGTCGTGTTTGAAATTCCCATGCTGCGAGCCTTTCGCATGTGGCTTTCCGACCATCCCACGATCTGCTCATTCGGCGCTGGATACACCCTATTGGTGGAGTCTCTCGGGTTCCTCTTCGTCGTGCCCCGATGGCGCAAAGCCTATGCCATTGCGGTCGCGGGAATGTTAATTGGTCTCGGCGTGGGCTTGGGGTTTGCGGAGCCCGGCTGGATTGAGCTTCCCCTCGCACTGGGGTTCTCCCAGCTCGCATCCGCGAAGGACACGACCCATCGAGCACCGACGGACCCAGACCATACCGCTCCCAGTGTGCGTTAGGCTCGCCCGGTCTCTCCTTGCTTGATCCAACCCCTTCTGCAGCCGCCTCACCGTCGACCCGGCGGTACATTGTGAGGAACCTCCGATGCACAACACTCCGGCTCCTCGCAAGCGATACCTCGTCTGGTCGGTGGTCCTGACCGCCTGTTTTGGCGCGTGCATGTCGGGAAGCACAGACAAAGACGGCTCAGACACGGGCTCCGATGACACTGGGGAAGACATCGTGGGGCCGCGCGAGACCCTCTGGGATCGCTTCCCACTCGATGGGGCTCGCGCCTGGGATTTCGTGAACGACGACGCTTCGGTGGACTTTGCCTTGGCCGTGGAAAAGACAGGAGAGACGGCCATAGAGGGCAAGAACGTGGTGACACTCACCTACACCGCAGTCGACAGCGATGGAAACAGCACGCCGCTCTACGCCGTTGACTGGAGCTCCGACGCCGAGGATGGCATCCAGATCTGGGGCTGGATGGACTTCACCAGCGACCCGACCGCCTACACGCCGTTCTCCCCCCCCATCCAGGTGGCGAAGAGTGAGATGCGCGAGGGAGCGTCTGTGGTCACGACCACGGGGGGCGTCACCTACACCGGCCAGTACCGTGGCCTTGAAGACTGCCCGAACTACTGGAGCAACGACACCTGGGAATGTGTGCGCTTCGAGCTCAGCAGCGATGGCGGCGGTGTGCCGTTCACGGGCGAGTACTGGTCTGCCGTGAGCTACGGCGTGTCGAGGATGGCGCCCGCGGATGGGGACGGAACGTGGATCCTGTCGAGGGCAGAGTTCGGCCGGTGACAGTTGACCTCTGGAGCTCTCGAGCGCTGGCTTCCCATTCAGCGCCGGTGGCTCATGTGGAGGAGCCAGTGGGTGTGCACGAGGCCCACGCCTTTGAGGTGCCGCTCGCCCCGCGCCTCGAACTCCATGGTGTCTTCCAGGCCCAGCCGGAAGGCATCGGAGACGTGGACTCGGCCGGGCTCTCCACTTGCTTCGATGCGAGCAGCCAGGTTCACCGACTCTCCCCACATGTCGTAGGCGAACTTGGTCGTTCCGATGACCCCCGCCACGACTGGACCGCGGTGCAGTCCGATCCGGAGCTGCAGGTCATGCCCAGACTCTCGACTGAACTGCTCAATGGTCTCCAGCATGCCGCAGGCGCAGCGGGCGAGTCGATGGGCGTGGTCGGCCGAGCTCGTGGGAACCCCGCCTGCCACCATGTAGGCATCACCGATGGTCTTGATCTTTTCGACACCGCAGTCGGTGATGAGCACGTCGAAGCGCTTGAAGATTTCCGCCAAGAGCGCCACAACCTCTTCGGCTGGCATCGACGCGGCCAAAGGCGTGAAGCCCACGATGTCAGCGAACAGCAGAGAGACATCTTCGTGGCGTACGGCCTGGGTCGTTCCCGTCTCTTTGAGCTCGTCAGCGATCTCATCGGGCAGAATGGCACGGAGGAGGCGGTCGGACTTGGTCTTTTCGCGAGACAGAGCGGTCTCGGACTGGCTGAAGCGACGGTGCATCATTCCCACGAGCACCAATGTCAGGAGTATCGCTGAGACGGTCGACCCTCGAGATGCACTGCGCTCTTCCTCCGGATTGGTGAAGTGCCGAATCACGGGCTCCAGCTCGGGGTAGGCCAGCTCAAAGCCCACGAAGCCAAGGAGGGTCACGCCCACCATGATGGTGGCCCAGTTCCACTCCGACGGCTTGAAGGCCAGCACGCCGAGCACAGCCATCGGCACGAGCCACAGGTGCGTGGGTGCGGTCGAGCCGAGCAGGGCAGCGAAGTAGGCTGTATTGGCGGTCATGACGCCGATGATCAAGACCTTTGCGGTCAGGTATCTGCCACTTCGATGGAGCAGGAATCCCAGGACACCGATGGACAGGGCAGCGAGGTTTGTCGCCAGTTGGGTCCACAGCTCAAGGCGGATCAGCAACGGGATGATGGGCACCTGAGCAACAACGAAGATCAGCAGCGTGGTGTTGAGAAAGCGGATGTACCGCTTGTCGGTGTTGCTGGTTTTGGCGGTGACTCCTGCGTTGGTGAACGCCTGCAGGACCGCCCTGAGCCCAATCATGCGGCTCCAAATGTCTGAGGAAGCGCAAGCATATCGGAACGAGGAAAGCGAGTGCTGGAGACCTCGCCGCCAGGGCACAAAATACAGACCACTCACCGCGCGCACAGTGCATCGTGCCGCGACGGCCTGGGGGCGCACGAGTGGAGAGCGCAGCCGCGATCGGCGGCCCCTGTCGGACCGGACCGACTTCAGATGATGTCGGCGGCGTCGAGCGTGGCCAGCACGCCGTCGATGGTCCAGAACGCAGCCCAGATCTCACTGTCGGCGATCCAAGCAGTCACTGGATTGTCGAGCATCCAGCGGCCGTTCCAGGCCTTGGTGCGGATGGTCTGGTACGAGAGCGTAATCGTGGCCTGATCGCCGAACGCGCCATCTACCCAGTCTCCGAAGAAGAAGCCGTTGAGGATGTCTTCGGCGTCGGCGCCATAGTAGTACTGCAAGTCGCCGATCAGCAGGTCTGAGACCTCGATCATCATCTCGCCAAACACGAAGAAGTCGTCTTTGTTTTCCTCGTAGGTACCAATCGCAAGCAGGCTGTGCGGAAGGTCAAGGGTGAGATGGGCCACCATGGCCACGAGCACGGCCCGAGTGCGCGAGACGTCGCTGCGGTCGGCCAGGTTGTAGTAGTGCGCCCACGCCCACGAGGGCTCTCCGCCGCGCAGGGCTTCGCCCAGGTTGTCCATGTAGCGACCGGCGAAGTCCACGATGATGCGACGCGCCCACTCGTGGTCGTCGAAGTCGTCGTCGGCGATGGCCTGCAGACCGCGGGCCGTGATGCGACGGTAGGTGGTGGGGAACATGCCCCACGGATCACCGCAGGTCTCGAAGACCTCCGCGATGGCATCGACACGATCATAGGTGGTGTAGATGGTCTCGTGATCGGTGCGCTCCGTGAAGTAGAGCACCTGGCGCGCCCCTTCCGCAGACAGCAACTCGCCGTCGCAGAGCGCCGCGCCCGTCACAGGAGCCGCACTGCCCGCATCACCAGCACCGCTTTCAAGATCGTAGCCGCGGCCCACGAGCTCGACCGACTCGGGGCCGATGTCTTCCGCCTGGTCCTCGCCATGCGCTCGCTCCGAGCCATCGGCGACCACGAGGGGATCGGTGTCCACGCAAGCGATGGAAAAGACGAGAGGCAGAAAAGACCAACGAGACATGGACGTGCTCCGGCGTGTCGATTTCGCGCGGCATAACAAACGTTAGGCATACTTCAATGCAAAACCTGTCCAAAGTGATTTCAATCCCAAGAAACAATCCCCTGAATCACTACTTGGACGACATTCTCGAATCCTCCAGAAAGGCGAAATTTCGATCGCGCGAGTCGGTGTCGCGATCAGCATCGCCGCAAACCGACCTTCTGGTGCCCGGTCCGCAACCCCATTCTCCCGGTCTCGAGGCGAAGGAGTCCTGCATCCACCGGCACCGACATGGCAGAGTACTTCCCACGCCTCCACCGCCGAAGGTCGACATGCCCCTCTCGATGCTTCCTCTGTTGTGGCTGGGTGCCGCCGCACAGGCCACGCCCAAAGCGCTCGTGGTCATCGATGCGCTGCCCACCACGCTGCTCCCCTTGTATGCCCGGACCGACGCCGATCGACGCACCGCCGCTCTGTTGTTCGAGCCGCTGTTCTACCGGTCAGCGCTCGGAGCCCAGCTCGAGTCCAAGCTGGTGGAACGGTATGCGGTCGAAGTCGGCGACCAAGGGCCCGCCATCACACTCCAGCTGTCGTCGGAGGCCCAGTGGGCCGACGGAAATCCCATCGACGGCGAAGACCTGTGCTTCACCATCGATGCACTAGTGCTCGACACGAACCCGGTCTCCGACAGTGCGGCCCATCGCAGTCGCCTCGCCGGCTGCACCGTGGGAGAGGATCCCACCACAGCCACCGTTACCTTCCGGCGACCGGTCCCCGATCCACGCGACTGGCTGCAGCTTTCCGTCTTGCCGGCCCATGCCTTCTCCAGCCCATCCATCCCACCCGACCATCCGTTCTCACGCGCCGCCGTTGGATCGAAAGATCGCACCGCGGTGCTGCACGACGATCAGGTTTCCATCACGGCCCACGCACCACGCAGCCGCCCACAGCACATCCAAGTGCAGTCCACAGCCGGAAATATGGAAGGCGCGGCCGTGGTCGAGGTCCGGGTCCCCACCGCCGCAGGAGCCCCACCAGACCCCACGCTTCGTCGCTTCGACAGCCGCGAGCTGTGGCACATCGCCATTCGCCATACCGGTCCCCTGGCCGAGGCCGACGCACGCCAAGTCCTCGATGCGGCCCTGGACCGGACTCAGCTGATCGAAGCGGTCTGGGGGACCGGTCCCACGGCGCCCGTACCCGTCACCGGACCCTTCCTGCACACCAGTCCTTTTTCCAACCGCTCGCTCACACACCGCACCCCCCAAGACGCGCCCGCCAACGCCTCGGCGCCGCTCCAGATGGGGTTCTACACCGCCGATGCTTCCGTAGAGCCCCGTCTGGGGCCCGCTTTGGTTTCCCTGCTCGCATCCCGGGGCGTGGCCATCACCCTGGTGCCGCTGCCCAACGCCACCGCGACACTCCCACCCGACATCGACCTCCTGCTCATGCGCTGGGTTCCTCCGCAAACCGACCATGTGGGACCTCTGCTGCACCCCGACGGCGCCCAGAATCCCTTCCAGACCGCCGATTCCACGGCACTCGCACTGTGGACCGCGATGGATGCCGCGCCCACCGCCCCAGAGGAACAGGCCGCTGCTCACGCCCTTCATGCTCATCTACACGCGTCGACATACGCGCTGTGGCTCACCGAGGGAGACGCGCGCTCACGCTGGCCTGCGGAGCTCCCTCGCATCCCGCTCACCCCCGGCACCTACTGGACCGAGCTGCGCTGAAGCCCTGCGCCGAAGCACAGTCTGCAATCCCGCGGGGTAGTCTCCCGCCCCGTCGGTCCACCTCCCATCCACGCCGACACCGGAGCTCGCGATGTCGCTGGAAGCTGTGGCCGATGCCCGCGCCGCCTGGTTTGCCGCCCCAGACCTCGATGCCCGACTCGGCGCCGTTCAGGCCCTCCAGAAGCTGGCAGCATCCTGGAATCCGTGGCCCGTGCGGAAAGAGGCGATGGGTCACCTGATCGAGCTCATCCATATTTCCGACCATCCGTCGCTGCGCACCCGCTTGATTGATGCACTCGGTGCCGTGCAGTCGCTCCAGGCGGTCCCGGCGCTGCATGCCGAGCTGCATCACTCTGATGCAAAGGTGCGCCTCGCCACCGTGCGCACTCTGGGCGAGCTCGGAATGGTATTTGCGGGCAGTGTGGTGGCACGCTGGCTGTCCGCTCGGGAACGCACCCTTGAGCCACCAGGCATGATGGACGCCGCACTGCGCACCCTCGCCTTGTGCAGCCATCCCGACACGGAGCGATGGGCCCTCGAGCTGTGGGAGGCTGGCGAGGTCGAGGCAACCACACTGCATCTCGCACTGGCCGAAGTGGTCTCGTCGGAAGCACTGTCGCTTGCCCAGGACCATCTCCTCGACCCCTTCGCAGCCATTCCCGCCGCCCTGCACCTATCGGCCGTGCGCCATCCTGCGCTCCAGACCCTCCTGCAGCCGCTGTTGCGCTCGTCGGATCTGCAGCAGCGCCAGACGGCAGAGGCGCTCGTCTCCCGGCACTGGGATTCAGCGCAAGATGATGTGATGACCTACATCACGGCCAAGCTGTACGGCCGCGACGTGGGCCGGCGGGCCCGCAGGATGAGAGTGCATCCCCCTGAGGAGCTGATTTCGGTCTTCGAGCTCTTTCGCGACGAGCACCCTGCCGACTCCCGCGAGCGCGCCACGTTCCTGTCTCGGATGGCGGCCATTGGTGTGCCCGAGCTCCAGGCGGCGATGTTTGCGTGGATGCTCGCCTCGGATCGCCCCAGCGACATCGTGGCCATCCTCCGGGCCGCCACCACCCGACACCCGAACATGGACGGCGCACTCCGCAAGCTGCTCGCCCACAACCACCCCGACGTGGTGGTGTACACGATGCGCTGCCAGGCCAACCTCATCGAGGGACACCAGCCCGAGCCCTTTGCTCGCCGGGTGAGCGATCCCCGACCGGCCGTGGCCCTCGAGGCCGTACGGAGCGTCACAACACTCTTCCGAGACCGGAAAGGGCCCGACCGGAAGACCACTCTGAGCGGCACCGCTCGACGGGTCGTGGAGCAGATGCTCCGCACCGCACTGCGGGAGGGCGACCCCGATACCCGTGCAAACGCTGCCTTCGCAGTGGGCAACCTGGGACTCACCGCTCTCTCCGACGACCTGCTCCGACTGCACGACGATCCGGAGATGCGGGTCCGACAGGGGGCGGCCGCATCGCTCCATGCCCTGCCGTCGAGTCGAAAGCTCCCCACACTGACCACTTGGATGGCCGCCGAGCCGGCTCCCGACGTGCGCATCCGCCTGGGACTCACGCTGCTCGCTGCTCTGCGCAACGGCGCATCCCCACCCGATACCCTCGAGGCCGTGGCATTGGCTGCGCTGCAAGACCGAGACGACCTCGCCCTCGTGGGGCTGCACCTCTCGGGCTTCGTCGCCAGCGCCTCGGCCATCGATCGGCTCTGTTCCGCCGCGACCGATCCACGTCTTGCCACCGCCAGCGCCGCACTCACGGCCCTGGGTGCCACTCGCAGAGGCGTGGCGCTCGAACCTCTCGCCACCGCCAGCCAGCTCCATGACCCCGTCCGACGTCGGCGGGCCGTCGAAGCCCTCGGGGCCCTCCGTACCCCTGCGGCCGCCACTGCACTGGTGGCCGTCACCCGACAAGAGCTGGAGCCCTCTGTGCGCCGCGCCGCCCTGCGCAGCCTTGCCGACTGCCCCTGCTCCGCGCTCGAAGCGCGCCAGTTGGTTCCGCTCGGCCCTTCCGACCCTTGGATGTACGAGCTGCTCGAAGCCCGGGTGGCGGCGGCGGGCGGACGCCTCGACGTGGCGGCGGTCGGTGTAGAGCGGCAGGCTGTAGTGCACGGCGCCCGATGCGAACAGCTCCTCCAAGTGCACCGTCTACCCCCACGACAAGCTTTTTCGGTGGAAAACAGATCAAAA
>CAJWOS010000191.1 GCA_913044235.1 uncultured Pseudomonadota bacterium | reverse complement strand
GGCCGCTTGCATCGTCGGGCGTGCAGTCGGCCACACGGGCCTCAGCAACGTGGCTCCGGATCTTGCAGATCAGGGTGTCTGCCGGCTGGTTGCGGTCGAAGATGTCGACCTCGACGACCAAGGGCTCCGCCGTGCGGTGTTGGTAGCCGACGGGCGGGTAGCGCACTGCTGCCTCAGGCGCGACGTTGTCGGGGTCGAATCCGGCGTTTCCGGTGACGTTGACCTCGATGATTGGAGCATCTTCATCGTCAGATTCGACCACCAGTGTACAGACCGTGGGGTTGAGGTCGACCGGTTCGAAGTGCACGGCGAAGAGTGTGGCCTCGCCGGGGAGCAGGTCGCCGATGGATGTGCGTCCCACATCGATGCTGAAGACTTCGACGTCGCAGTCGGGCACGGCTGCGCCGGTGTCGGGGTCGATTCGGGTGGCGAACCGGGGCTCCTTCACGTTGAGCAGGCCATCCCCGGTGTTGTGTATGTAGACGAACTGCTCGGCCTGTTCACCGATGTAGTGGTGCCCCATGTCGACGCTCGGGGAGCGAACGACCACGTTGCCCTTGCCTTGGATCGACTCGCCAGTGAGCAGCACGGTGTGCCGGAACTCGTCGGGGTCGCGGTAATAGGCCGGTTGCTTCTCGGAGTCGCTGCCGTTGTCTGCATCGCCTTCGCTGACGTCTTCGGTGACGGTCAGGATCTCCACGGAGCCCCACTGCACACCGGTCGCGGGAGGTGCAAAGTCGATGCGGATCGGGACTTCGCAGTCCGCGGCAAGACTCGGATACTCGGGGGCGGGCTCGTTGTTGGCGGAGCCTTCGCCTTCGCCCTCACCTTCGCCTTCGCCTTCGCCTTCGCCCTCACCTTCGCCGGCATCCCAGGTGTCGGCCGCTGCTCGGGAGGCCGACGACTCGTCTTCATCTTCTACGTCGTCGTTCGGACAGACGATGTCGTCTTCGTCCCAGGAGAGTGAAAATGAGTCCACGAAGGCTTCATCGCGCAGCTCGATGCTCTCGATTCCAAGGGCAACATCACCGGTGTTGCGGAGAACCACAATGCGGCTCGAGGAGTCGCCAAAGTCCAAGGTGCCGAATTCCAGCAGGTCAGATGAGAGCTGGACTTCTGGGTATTTCACCAGGTTGACCGGGATCTCCGTGGTCGTGCCCCCACATGCGGTGAGCAGCGAAAAGACCACGGACGCACGCAGTCGGGAGGGGGTCGGTTCGACAGAGTGGCTCATCGGGGCTTCCTTGGCGGCGCGACGGTGTCGTCGTAGGTGGCGATGCGAAGCGGCTCAGCCGGTGGACAGAGTCAGGTGCTTGATTGAAGTTGTAGCTGCTGAGTGCCGTCGATGTCAACGCTTCGCGCGCACCCGGTCTCTTTGCGGTGTTGTGTGGGGATGGACGCGCGTTCAGGCATTGGGCCTCTCGGAATCTGGTCCCGGCGCAAGCGGCTTCCAGTCCGAGTCGGCCGTTGCGTTGGATGCATTTCCTGGCGGCTGGATTTGCGCCATTCAGGTGTGACTCCAGACACCGCTTGGTGCAGACAATCTGCATCCGGAGGACTACGCCCGCGGCACGCAGCGCACGGGGAGACGTCCGTGCAGGATGTCGAACCGAGCCGGGAGGCTGCCGGGCTGTTCTCCATCGAGATCGATCCGCGCTTCCGTGCCCTCGACGACCCGAGCCTCGACCCACCGCGCTCGGAACTGCTTCACCCCTGGCCACCGATCGAGGCTTCCGTCGTACAGACGACGGGAGCGCGCGAGCTGGACCACAAACGGGTCGGGAGGCAGGATGGTCACGTCAAAGAATCCATCCGTGGGTGCGCCATGGTTGCCTACATCCATGCCGCCACCGCAAAAGGTGCCATTGGCGAGAAAAGCCGACAAAACATCGGTCTCCCGCTCGTGAATGCCATCCTCTGCTTCCCATCGGAGCTTCACCACGGGCGCTTCATACGAAAAGGCAGTCTGCACGGTGGCGATGTAGAAGGTGGCGAGGCCGCCCCAAGACTTGGACATGCGGTTTGCTCGGCGCACAACTTCGCCGTTGGCGCCGAACCCCGCCACGTTGATGAAGTGTTCGACTTTCGGGTGCTCGTCGCCCATCGTCGCACGTCCGATGTCCCATCGAGCGATGTGGCCTTGGGCGGCCACCGCCATCGCTTCATCGAGCTTCTTGGGTAGGTTCAGCGACTTCTGCAAGTCACTGCCGGTGCCAAGTGGAACCGTTGCGAACACGATATCGGATCGCAGTTCGCCGTCTTGGCCTACCAGCCCGTGGACGACCTCGTGACAGGTTCCGTCGCCGCCCACAGCCACGATGGTCCGTGCCCCTTCATCGCAGGCTCGCCGGGCCAGCTCCGTGGCGTGGCGTGGGCGCTCGGTCGGCATGATCCGAGCGTCGGAAAAGTGGCGCTGGATGCATTCCTTGAGGCGCGCCCGCCCCCGTCCGGCACGGCCCGCCCCTGCCTTCGGATTCACAATGAAGACAGCGGGTTCGTGGTAGCGCGAGTCTTCGGCCTGCATGTCGTCTCCCTCCGATCGCAGACGGGCGTCGGGCGGCGCGGGCTGTAGCCCATCTGTCGCACGGCTGCAGCCCTCGGCACGGCTCGGGTGGTCGGCTCAGGACTGGCGCCGGAGGTAGTCATGAACCTGATCGGCGAGCTCCCACGGACGCTCTACGATGTGCAGGTGTCGGCCTCCGGGCACCCGGACCTGGATGATGTCGCTGCCCAGTCCGGTCGCCTGGTCGGCCAGGAACGATGGATAGAGAACGTCTTCATCGCCCCAAACCAAGAGGGTGGGGACCGAAGGTGGGGGCGCTGCGGCAATCAAGTCGGGCAGCTCTCGCATCCAGCGCACCATCGCTCGACGGCGCAGACGGTCCGCGGTCCATGACGCGGTCATCTGGGTTACCGTCTCGCGATCCATCACGTATGGATTCACCACCAGCCGACGAAGGCAGGCAGAGGAGGCAAGACTGGTGTTTGCGAGCGCGGGCCTCGACCAGGTGCGCAGTGCGGGGCCGGCAAATCGAGCGATTCGACTCACGGCGGTGGCGAAGGGGTCGAGCGCTTGGATCGGGCCGTTGCTCAACACGAGCGCATGGACGGGCACTTTCTGTGCGAGGTGCAGGGCGATGGGGACGGCCTGGCCATGTGCAACCACGCATGCGTTGTTGGCATTTGGGGCCAGCGCGTCGACCAATGCGTCGAGGCCTTGGCTGTGGATCACAGACGCATGCTCGGGGTCGAAAAGGTCCGGGGCCGTGTTCGCCAGCCCATGGTGGGTGAGGCGGCGTTGGACTTCGGTCCACGCAGAGGCTCCGACCGGAGGGGCGGCCAGCAACAGCACGGCGGGACGGCTCGGTTCTGGTTGGGACATTTCAGCTCTGGGATGCGTGCGTACGTCGCTCACGGGTTGCACGCCGGAGCGGTCTTCGCCAGTCAGGCCGGCGAACCGGCCCAGATTGACCATGCGGAGACCAGGTCGGCGAGTGTCGACGCGAGCAGTGTGTAACGGCAGGGGCGAAGGGTTCGAAGACCGGATACGCGTGATATCCGATGTTGCCGTCGGAAAAGATCACCGGTCTATCGCTTCGATGGTCGGGGGTCGCCTGCACCGGGGCGTTTGGTGGCGCGTTGCGCTACAGCGGTCTGGACTGTGGCGAATGCGGCGTCAGTGTCGTGCGTTTCGGGAGCCGTGTGGCGTCATTTCGAAGCGCCGATGCACTGTGGTTCCGCGACTCGCGCTTTCCTGTCTATCCCCGATGGTTCCGACCTGTCCCCAAGTCCCGCGAGGCGGGGCGCCGCTTCCCTCGGGAAGGTGGCCTGTGGATACCGAAGGACTGACTTGGAGAATCGACTGTGTACGACTTGATCATTCGAGACGCGACCATCCTCCATTCCGCGCGTCGATTGGTCGCAGATATTGCGGTCAAAGACGGGAAAGTCGTTGAGGTGGGCGGTCCCATCTATGGGCGCACGAAGACGGAGCTGCCCGGAATCGGTCGATTCATCATGCCCGGCGTGATCGACACCCGCGTTCGGGCTGGACGCCCGGGAGACGGCATCGGACATGACTGGCATGCCCTGTCCCGTGCGGCGCTGGCGGCAGGCACCACTGCGATCTTCGATCTACCCGATGCACGCACACCGGTGCGCGATCGAAAGGCCCTGGCGGCTGCCCGTGAAGCATCCCAGGGGTCGCTTGTGGATGTCGGACATTGGATTCAGGCCACAGAAGACAACCTCTCGGAGGTCGCTGATGCCGTTTCCGCTGGGGAGGCGGTGGGTGCGTTCATCCGGGCTGGATGGGCATCGGATGCCACAGGCACAGTCGACTTGGATGCCGTGCCCGAGATGCTGGCCGCGCTTCCCGGAAGGGTTGGGCTCCAGGTGGAGGATGGCGCCATCCTTCGCAAGGCACACCGCAAGCTGGGCGATGCAGAAGGCTCCGACGCGCTGCTGCGGCCTGGTCGTGCCGAGGCGGATGCGCTTCAGGCCCTGGTGGAATGGTTGAAGGAGAGTCCCCATGCCGTACACCTCGTTGGCCTCACCACGGCCGAGGGACTCAATCATGTGGATCCCGTTCGGGGCGACATCCCCCTGAGTCTGGGTGTCTCTCCTCAGCATCTGTTCCTGAGCGTAGAGACACACAAAATCGGTGGGGCGGCGAAGACCGATCCGCCGGTTCGCAATGAGCTGGACCGACGTGCACTCTGGTCTGCCATCAAGCGCGGACGAATCGACACCTTCCACAGTGCACACGTACCGCTGGAGCATTCCGAAAAGCTGGTGCCGTATGCCGAGCGTCCCGCGGGTCTGCCCGGTGTAGACACCTTGTTGCCGTTGCTCATGGGCGCGGTGAAGAATGGCCGGATCGGCTTTGAAGAGGTGGTGCGGATGTGCAGCGAGACGCCTGCCCGTCTGTTCGACCTGCAGGGCAAGGGCCGGATTCAGGAAGGCGCAGATGCCGATCTGCTCCTGGTGCGCGAAGGGAACACCCGCCGCCTGAAGCCCGCACCTGCCGCGTCTGGCGTGACCTGGTCACCCTTCCTGGGACGGGAGGTTGGTCTCCTGCCCGAAGTGGTCATTGCCCGGGGGGCTGTGGTTGCTCGAGACGGCGTGCTGGTGGGCGATGTGTCGAACGGCGTCTTCCTGCGTGGGTGAGGTCTGCAGCGGCGCGGTCAGATCTGCGACCAGGCCTTGATGGCATCGATGAACGGGCCTGCGTAGCGACGGATGCGCTGGGTGCCCATGCCGTGCACACCCCGCATTGCATGTGCGGTGGTGGGGCGAGCGACCGCCATGGCTTCGAGCGTTTTGTTGGGCGCGACCACGTAGGCGGGCACGTCATCGGCGTCGGCGAGGCGTCGCCGAAGGGTGCGCAGCTCGTGGAGAAGATCGGCATTCACCGCCTGCGGAGCCTGTTCGGAAGGCCGCTTGCGAGCGAAGCGGGACAGCGCGGGAAACTGCATCTCGAAGTCGGTGGCTTGTTGTCGCATCACGGCCCAGCCGAGATCTGTGAGCGACATGACCGCGTAGGTGCGCTCCTTACCGCTCACCTGGCGAGTCTCGAATTCGTTTCGGACTGCGCCGGCATCGGTCAATGCCCGCAGGACATCGAGAATCTCGCGCGTGGTCCATCCGCTGAGGATGCCGTATGTGCTCAATCGGTCGAACTGAAAGGCGAGCACAGTCTTGTCTCGGCTGCCGGTGACCACCTTGGCAATCATGGCGGGGGAGAACGACTTTCTCATTCGGGCCATGTTGGCGAGCAGCTTGCGGACGACGAGATCTTCGTCCGGGCGCAGCGGTCGCTTTCCCTGCACCAGCGCCCGGCCGTCGAGGCAGGCATCGCAGGTACCGCAGCGCTCCCAGGGCGGCTTCTGGCCGAAGTACTCCACGAAGTAGCGGCGACGACAGCTGCTGCGGGCATAGGCCACCATCCGCTCGAGCTTGGCATATTCGCGCTCCCGACGGGCGCGCAGGCGGGGCTCGTCGATGTCGAAGGGCGCGTCGGTGCGGATGAGCTCGATCCCGCCCGATCGGCCCGGTGGCGCGAGGCTGATGTATTGCCGACTCTCCAGTCCTCGGAGGGCAGCCTGGACCTGGTCACGCTCCAGCTCGAGGTGATGCGAGAGCCAGGGAAGCCCCACCTCGATGGTGGTGGTGGCCGGTTCGGCTTGCAGGCGACCGAGCAGCCATCGCCAGACGGTTCCCCGCAGGCCATCTGGTCGGTGGGCGGGTCGGTCGGTGCGCAGGGTCACGCGGGTGAGGCGGTCAGACGCAGGGATGCGTCGAACCCAGCCTTCGCGTTGCAAGAGGTAGATGCAGGAGCTCACGGTGCGCTCGTTGACCTGTTCGTCGCCGAGCCCTGGTGAGCCTTGTACGCTCGATGCAATCTGCTCTCGTGTGGACCAGACCGGGTTGGTGCCTTCTGAGCAGATCCGGTCGTAGACCGCACGGACAAGGATGGCCGGAGGGTGGGCCATCTGGATGAAGAATTCCTGC
Source organism: uncultured Pseudomonadota bacterium (assembly GCA_913044235.1). Taxonomy (GTDB): domain Bacteria; phylum Myxococcota_A; class UBA796; order UBA796; family UBA2385; genus CAJWOS01. The sequence continues at coordinate 5,720 of CAJWOS010000191.1, read as the reverse complement.
GTGCGGCGGTCGCCGTCGCGAAAGAGAAGCACCACTCGGGAGGGCTTGCCGTCTCGGCCGGCGCGACCGATCTCCTGGTAGTAAGCCTCGACGGTACCGGGAATCTCGTAGTGCACAATCGTGCGCACATCATCCTTGTCGACACCCATGCCAAATGCATTCGTGGCGACCACCACGGGAACCCGACCTTGCATGAAGGCATCCTGGACCGCGATCCGCTCTTGGTGCTCCAGGCCGGCGTGGTACATGCCCGCCGGAACACCATGCTTGCGAAGATGGGCGGTGACCTTTTCCACGTTTTTCCGCGTGGCGCAATACACGAGCGCGGGCGCGGAAGACACCAGGTCGGGAAGCATCTCGAGCTTATTTTTGTCGCGCTGGGCCGCCACCACTTCGAGCGAGAGGTTGGGACGGTCAAAGCCCTGGATGAACCGGTGGGCGTCGAGGATGCCCAATGTGCGGAGGATGTCTTCCTGCACCTCAGGGGTGGCTGTTGCGGTGAGCGCCACGGTGGGCAGGTTGCCGAGGGCACGACGCACGGCACCGAGCCTCAGGTAGTCTGGGCGAAAGTCGTGTCCCCACTGGCTCAGGCAGTGGGCTTCATCGATCGCGAGCAGGCGAATGTCTGCGCTTGCGAGACGGCGCAGGAAGTGGTCGCTGAACCGCTCTGGTGCCACATAGACCAGCTCAAAGTCTCCTGCGAGAACGCCTTCAATGGCTGCTCGGCGCTCGGATGCCGTCTGTGTGCTGTTGATGGCGACCGCGCGCACGCCCTTGGCCACGAGCGTATCGACCTGGTCCTTCATCAGCGCCAGCAGCGGGGACACCACGAGCGTGGTGCCTCCCATCGCAATGGCCGGAAGCTGGTAGCACATCGACTTGCCCGCTCCGGTGGGCATCACCACGAGTGCATCGCGACCGGCGGTCACGTGCGAGCAAATGTCGCCCTGCACGCCCCGAAATGTGGGGTAGCCAAAGCGGCTGCGGAGGACGCGCTCGAGGTCGCCGACAGTGCGGGCGGGTGTGGGCATGAGAACCCTGGGTGGCGGGGACCTGCGAGGTAGTGCAGGCAGTCGTGTCGGAGAGCACAGGACGTGCCGACCGAGCGACGGACGGATGGGCGGAGTGGCGGGTGTCGATCCACCGAGCGGGCGGTGCCGTTCGTCCCCCCCCGGAAGCAGGGTGGAAGAAGCAGGGTGTAAGAAGCCGGGTGGAACGTGCCGATAGTAACGCCTCTGGGGGAAGTTCCGGTCGCATTTCCCGCGTTCAGGGCGTCTCGTTTGCGCTCCCTGGACCCGTTTCTGGCTTGTAGGCATCCAGTCCGCCCTCGGGATCTTCCCACTCGACAAACCACCCGGTGGTGGTGCGGTACCAGGTCTGTCGATACTTCCAGGTCTGAAGGATCTGTTCGGGCAGCTCGTACCCGCGGGCACGCACAAACACCACGGCTTCACGCGTGCGGCCATTGATCGGCTTGTCGCGCTCCTCGCCGAGCACCACCTGGATGACAGTGGCCTCTTCGTACCGTCGCTTGTCGGACTGTCGCTCAAGCCATTCCTTGAACAGCAGACGCTGAGAGGGATCGGCGATAAAAACGCTGGCCTTTTCGGCATCGGCCCAGCGGACCGAGTGCCAGTAGATCTCCGCGCTGCGAACGAGGTGCGATTCCTCTTTGCTGGCGCCCTTGCGGTTGGCATTGGGGCCGGCGCAACCCCCGAGCGGCACCACTGCAGTGGGAAGTGCAGCGGCAGCAAGCGGTGCGATCAAGAGCTTTCGGCGGGTCCACATGGCGGGCATCGTAGCCTTCGCGTGGGGGTTCTGCCACGGCTGTAGCTGGTGCCGTGCGCCGGTTGCCGCTACTGTGGTCATGTCAACTGCGTTGTGGAGAGTGGATGCGGCCTCGAACGTTTCGAATCCCCGCTTTGTGTGCTGGATCTGCACTGCGCGTGTGCCTGTTGCTCGCAGCCGGTCTCGGCTGGTCGACTGGCTGTAGCCACAAGGCCATGATCACGTCGGACCCGCCGGGTGCACGGGTGCAGGTGGGAGGCGAGTTCGTTGGGGTGACCCCATACGAAGTCAAGGTCAGTCGCATGCCCTGGGTGAGCAACAAAGTGCGGGTGAGCCTGCAGGGACGGCGGTGGACGGAGCTGAAGCTGAGTCGCTGGAAGCGCAAGAGCGAACATCAGGTTCTTCTCGTGCGGCGTCACGGGCGTGCGGGCACCTGGACACCGGAAGACGCGGAGCCCTAAACCCGGGGAGCGCCGCCGTCGAAGCGGGCCAGCCGTCGCACGGCCGCTCGCACCGATGCATCGGTATCAACGGTGTCGAGCCGGGCACGATCGAACCATCGGGCGGGGGTCTGGTCTTCGCCGCCAAGCGGCGCGTCCCGCGACACTTCAAACCCGAACCGAAAGTCGAAGTGCAGGTGCGCTGGCAGGCCCTTGATGCCGTCGGGCACTTGATGCACCACAACATCGACGAGTCCGAGTATCCGTGCAACCGGAGGCTGCAGTCCGGTCTCTTCGACGAGCTCCCGCATTGCGGCCTGGGCGAGCGTGCCATCGCCGGGGTCGGTGTGACCGCCGGGCTGGATCCACAGGCCAAAGGCTGGGTGATGGATCAGGAGCACATGGGTGCGGTCCGGGCAGGTGACCACGGCAGACGCGGTGTAGTGTCCGGGCTGTATGTGGGTCTTGTCCGACAGATCCACGGTGGGAGCGACGCTGTACAATGTCGCGAGGATCCGGTTGCGGTCGAATTCCTCGTCGGCGTCGTACGGGGCATGTGCGCGGAGGAGTGCGAGGATATCTTCGCGATGCATGCGTTCTCCGGACTGCAGGGATCGGGGAATCTGGCGGACGTCCAAGCCGGCGCGGCTTCCCTCGACCCGCTTCCCCTCGTAGCGGAATCCGAGCCCTGGGCCAGTCGCGAGGTGGGCACCGGTGGCTGGAGGCCATCCACGGCAGGAGCGTGACCCGATAAGAGCCCCGCCGAGAGGAGGCGTGATGCCAGGCATCGCTGTGGTGAGCAATCCCCGAAGCGGTCGGAACCGTCGCAGTCCGCTGCTGGTACGCAATCTGGCAGCAGTGCTCGATGGCCGGGGTGAGCTCGTGGAGCCCACGGACCTTGACGCTCTGGAACACGCGGTCCGAGGCTTTCGGACGCGTGGGGTTGAAGTGGTCTGCGTCAATGGCGGTGATGGCACCCTTCACAAGGTCTTGAGTGCGCTGGTGGTGGTCTATGGCGAGGGTGCTCGAGGGAAGGATCTACGCTCGGTTGTGCTGCCTCGAGTGGCCATCCTCAAGGGCGGTACGTTGAACACAATGGCGAGCAATCTCGGTCAACGATCCGGCGGTATGGAGCTGCTCACGCAGGTGTGTGCATCGCTGCAAGGAGGGCCGGATCTTGCGGAGGTCGAGCGCACCCTGATCGTTGTGAATGGTTGTCATGCGGGCTTCCTTTTTGGCACAGGGGTCTTGTTTCGGTTCATGCGGATGTATGAGTCGGGGACTCCACCGAGTCCGGCCAAGGCACTCGGTCTTGTGGCGCGGGTCTGTGGCAGTACCGCCGTGGGTGGAGACCTCGCATCACGGGTGTTTGCGCTTGATCCGGCCACCGTCTCTCTCGATGGGAAGCCTTGGCTGCCGACCGCCTATGCAACGATTGCGGTCGGAACGATGAACGACATTGGACTCGGATTCCGGCTGTTTCACCGGGCAAGCGAGAACCCCGGCAAGATCCACGTGCTCGGCATCCACGGTCCACCGATGTCGATCTTGCGTCGGTTCCACCGGATTCCGCTGGGCCGGCCACTCGACCGGCCTGACATCATCGATGTGCTCGGTGAGCATCTGCGCATCGATGGTGAGGCTGCGCGAGGGTTCATGATGGATGGAGACTTTGTGGAGGGCACCGACACGCTGCAGGTGGAAGCTGGGCCCACTGTGCGCTTTGTCGTCGGCGCTCGCGCCTCGTGAACACCATCTTCAGGCGCCGTACAGCTGTTCGATGAGTCCAGCAAAATGGCGTTTTACGGCGTCCCGTTGCACCTTGAGGGTGGGGGTGAGTGTGCCGGATTCAATCGTGAGGGGACGGCGAGACCATCGCCAGCGCACCACCTGCCGATGCGGAGGCTGTTCGGCATTCCAAGCGTCGACGGCGGTCTGGATGTGCGCGAGGACTTTTTCGTCGAACGTCGGCGCGAGGCCGTACCGCTCGAACGTCTCCTTTTGGATCATGCCCCGGCGGTGCTCGAACTGGGCCTCCGTGAACTGGGGCCAGATGCCCGCCGTGAGCTTGACGTAGGCCGAGTGGCTCGCCATGGCCTTCGCGTCGACCTGGGAGCGGCTCGTCGTCCCGCGCATCCCTTCGGGGAACCGCGCGCTCGGCACGAGGAGCCCCGCGTCGAAGAGCTTCTGGAAAATCGGCGCGAAGCCCATGCCGCCGTCGGCGGACAGGTCCTCGTGCCGCACCCAGAGCCAGTTGCTCGCCGCCAGCTCGCGGCCGCGCTCGCCCGCGGCGGCGCGGTAGCTCCGGACCCAGCGGCTCCGGTGCTCGAGGAGGTCGCGCGGGTAGGTGCCGTCCGTCTGCCTGTAGTGCGCGAAGCCCGCGCAGCTCGGCTTGACGCCGGGACCGGCCCAGGACTTGGACCCGTCGGGCGGCGGGCCCCACTCGGTCGAGATGAACGCGTAGAACGTCGGGAGGTCGCAGTGGTGGCCGCAGTGGACGGGGTACCGCCACATCGACAAAAGCCAGTCGACGGCGTTCCGCGTGATGACGACGTGCAGCGTCGAACCCCCGCCGAAGCGGTGGGAGCGCGGCGCCGCCATATTGTGCTTGGAGCCCGTTTCGCACGCGCCGCACGTGTTCGCGTGGCAGAGCTTCTCGAAGTAGTTCGTCCCGCTGTTGCGCTCGCCGTGGAGCTGGAGGCCTTTCCCGCCCATTCCGCGCCTTCCGTGGCGCATCATCATGAAGCGGTGATCGAAGCGGTCGCGGTGCCCGTCGTCGGATCCCCCGTTCTTACACCTCTCCATGAATTCTTCGAAACTTGGCATGTCTTCGCGGCCTCGAGGGCGCCGCGCCAACCGTTCGTCGACCTCGCGTCCGAGCGGATGCCGCTGCGCCACGACTACCGACAACGCGACGAGCAGCCGGGTGAACATTGTGGCGAGTCGTCGCGAGGCGCCGCTACTCTCGGCTCACCGGCGAGCGCTGCATCGTGCAGCAAAGGTAACGATCCGTCGAAGTCGATCGAGGCAGCCCCGCATGGTCCACTAGTTTCTCGAGTCCTTGCAACGACGAGCCCAAGGATCCCGCCAAGGAGGCCGAGGACCCGAAGAAGCGGAACCCGCTCGACGACGAGCGCTTCTACGAGCGGCGCGTCTGCCCCGAGCCCGCGAAGCTCGACGCCGCGTCCGTCGAGGAGGGCGACGCGATCGCCGGGCCGCCGGCGCCGCCGCCCGACGTCTGCCCGGAGCCCGAGCCCATCGACCCGGACGCGCCGCGGTGCCTCAACTGCGGCGCCTACCGCCGCGCCGACGGCTCGCGGCTCAAGCGCTGCTCGGGCTGCCAGGAGGCCCACTTCTGCGGCTCCTTCTGCCAGAAGGCGGCCTGGATCCACGGCCACCGCTACGAGTGCGCCGCGGGCAAGCCCCGGCCGCCCAAGGTCTGGACCCAGGACGACTACATCGCGCACTTCGGCGACACGTGCCGCCGCCCGG
>CAJWOS010000190.1 GCA_913044235.1 uncultured Pseudomonadota bacterium | reverse complement strand
AAAATGAATTCCTATATCCATTACATATGTGACAATTTCAAAATTAATCGTAAAACGCGGTCCCGCAACGAAATGTTCTGAAATTGCGACGTTAGTAAATTTACCAATTACTACTGTGACCTTACAAACAGCTATACACCCCCCTAAACCGACATACACCTGCGTCACCCGGCCGGCAAGTGAGAAACGCGCCTGTACACCCACCTACACCAACCTATCATCATAGCATTGAAAATGTACAAGATTTTCGCCACCATCGCGGTCGCCACTGGCGTAGACCCCGACCATCTCGACGGTGGGGCCAACAACGAAGGCCGCTACTGGTGCGACCAGACCACCATGACCGCACCGATGATGGAGCCGGGCACACCCGGCTACGAAAACGACCACTGCGACTGACGCACTCGGCGCGACAGGGGCTGCTCCGCGGCGAGACGAGTGCCGTGGTTCAGAAGAAGGGCACGTGTCCGCCATCTCCCGATCGCACGGGTGCATGGCCGGACACATAGTGACCGCGCATCGTCTTTGCGAACGTCTCCACATCGGTCACGAGCTTGCCGAGGTTCAGCATCACCATTCGGTTGATGAGCTTGTCCGGGATGTCGCCGCCGACCGATGACGACGCATGGTACGAAAAGAGCGTGCGACCGTCGGGAAGACGGATCGACACCCACCCTCCCATGTTGCCGGGCACATAGATGGCGGCCTCGAAGCGCTCAGGAGAGAGCCCCTTGATTGCACCTGCCTCGACGAGGGGGCGCACGGTGGACATGCCATCGGGCTCAAGGCGCCACGTTCGCTCCCAGACTTGGCCGTCGGTCTCGGCAGCTGCACGCGGATTCACGGTGGTTCGAATCAGAAAGTGGCGATCTGCGAAGGGTGCTGGAAGGTCGATGAAGCCATACCAACGGAACATTTCATCTCCTTTTTTGGGGAGATGGTGCGATGTGAGCTTTCCTTCACGACTCCCGCCACTCATGTGGAGACCGTCTGCGGAGCTGAGCCACATCTCGGCCTGACCCTGCCCCGTGATGATCATTCCCATCGCCCCGACGGGCGCACCCGGTCGCGGTGGAAGCCACTTCTTGAGCATCTTGCCCTGTAGGAGAAGGGTGCGTTCCTTGAGGCTGGGCATGGGGACAGGTAGGTCGGAGTGTTTGATCCAGGCGCCCAGAGACCTCATCAGCTCGGCATCCGTGAGCGTGGCCGCACGAGCCATCGGTGGACAGAGCGCCCCGGAAGCTGCCACCCCGAACAGACCAAGGCCGATGCGCTCGAGCCACTCCCGACGGGTCCACTCTGCACGAAACGGAATGTGCGATTGGCGGCTCATCGAGTCTCCGAGACGGAAGGGCTGCCAGGGTGGTAGCGCACGCGATACCCGCACTGCCACTGCCCGGAGACCTGAATGACCGACCGCCTGCCCCTTCGCGACCTGCAGTTCCTCCTCGAAGACGTCCTTCAGATGAAGGAAGTCTTGCAGGAAGGGCCATATGCCGACCATGACGTGGAAGGACTCCGCAGCATGCTGGAGATGGCGCGGGAGATGGCGCTCGAGCACTTTGCCCCGATCGCCGATGCGATGGATGCGGAGGAGCCTCGTCTCGTGGATGGGAAGGTCAAGCTGCATCCCGCAGCGGGGCCGGCTCTGCAGGCCTTTGTCGACGCTGGCTTCGTCGCTGCACCGCATCCGGCGGAACACGGTGGACTCGACCTTCCCTTCGCCGTGCACCAGTGCATTCAGGCGCTCTTTGCCGCGGTCAACTCTCCGCTCTTGACCTATGCCGGTCTCACCATCGCAGCGGCAGGCCTGCTCGATGTTCATGGCTCGGAGGAGCTCAAGGCAGAGTGGCTTGCGCCCCTCATCGAGGGCCGCTTCTTCGGGACGATGGCGCTTTCCGAGCCCCACGCAGGCTCCTCACTCGCCGATCTCCGCACAAAGGCCACGCCCCAGCCCGACGGAACCTACCGGCTCAAGGGCGACAAGATGTGGATCACGGGCGCGGATCAGGACTTTTCAGAGAACATTGTCCACTTCGTGCTTGCCAGACTGCCGGGAGCTCCGGCGGGCACCCGCGGTATCAGCTTGTTTCTGGTCCCCAAGCTCCTCGCGGACGACTCTGGTGAATACACCGTCGAAAACGACGTGAGAGTGGCTGGAATCAACCACAAGATGGGCTTTCGCGGCTCGGTCAACACGGTCTTTTCCATCGGGGAGAATCAGGGTGCCGTGGGATACTTGGTGGGAGACGAAAATCGCGGTCTGCACGCGATGTTCCACATGATGAACGAGGCACGCATCGGCGTGGGTCTGTGTGCGGCAGCCCTCGCTTGGGGCGGCTACCGACATGCCCTGGCGTATGCAAGGGAGCGCCAGCAAGGACGACCGGTGAGCCTGCGAGACGCGACCCGTCCCCAGGTCCCCATCATCCAACATGCCGATGTGCGACGGATGCTGCTTGAGCAAAAGGCGATCGCAGAGGGAGCGCTCCACCTGGTGTTGTTCTCTGCGATGCTTGTGGATCGCCAGCGGGTGGCTCTCGCAGCCGGTGACCAGGCCAAGGCAGCTTCTGTGGGGCTGTTGCTCGACACGCTCACGCCCATCGCGAAGGCGTGGTCCTCCGATCATGGGCTGCGCGCGAGCTCTGGGGCCATCCAGGTGCTCGGTGGCTCGGGGTACACCCGCGACTTTCCGGTAGAGCGGTTGTACCGAGACAATCGACTCAACCCGATCCACGAGGGCACCAACGGCATCCAGGCGATGGATCTCCTCGGCCGGAAGATTCTGGCGAAGGGGGGTGGAATGGCCCTGATGCAAGCGCTTCAAGACGCCATCGACCGGGGCAGCCAGGAAGGGCCGCAGAGCCGTGTCCACGCGGAGCAGCTCTCCAAAGCGGTGGAAACGGTGGCCTCCTTGACGATGGGACTGGCCGGCGTGGCGCAGTCTGATGGCCCCGAGGTGCTGCTCGCCAATGCCACTCCCTACCTGCATCTGGTCGGCCATACGGTGGTGGCGTGGATGTGGCTGGAGCAGACCATGGTGGCGGAGCGACAGCTGGCTGCAGGCACCGGAGATGCTGATTTCCTTCGCGGAAAGCTCGCTTCGGCGCGCTACTTCTATGCCTGGGAGCTGCCGAAGACCGCCGTGTGGGCCTCGGTCTTGAACCCGGTCGAGCGTACTCCTCTCGACGTCCATGCAGACTGGCTCTGAAGTCCCACCGCCACGTGGTGTCGACCTTTGGCTCTACCTTCATCGGCGTTCTCCAGTGCTGGCCGTCGGGGGTAGGCTCCCGGTCGGCGCTGGAAGCGACAGGCTAAGGGGATGGCCTCGGAACGTCGGGGCGTCCCTCGCGGCTTGAGAGGTGTTGCATGGCCTCCGTGGCCCCCCAACCAGATCGTGTATCGGTTTCCGCCCCTCTGCTGTTGCTGCTCTCGGGTGTCTGGCTGACCTTCTGGGCGTGCGCACCGCCGTCGACTCTGCCGGCGCCCATTCCGATGGCGAAAGGCGACGGCGTGTTGCTGGGCAGCGGAGCTTCTGTCAGTCTCGCCACGAGAGAAGACTGTCGGATCGACGACGCAGCGGCATTCGACAGCGGACTTCCCTACACGCCCACCTGTTCCACAGCACTTCAGCCCAGCGCGGATGGTGCGTTTTGGGGGGTGGTGCCGCTGAGTGACCGTTGGGCGGTGGGTGGGCAGCTTACAGCGGGCCAGGCCACCCCAGGAATCGCGGGCGGAGTCATGGGACGCTACGACTTCACGAAGAATGAGCGCATGCTCATTGGGGCCCAGGTCGAGCTGGGCGCGTTCTGGATGTCGGTGGGGGTCCCGGCTTCGTTTCAGGTTCGGGACCGGGTCTGGCTCTACACGCATCCCTCGCTGGGGCTGCGGACCAGCGGACCCAGTCGCATTCCCTTGGGGGTGGGCGTGCCGCTCGGCTCTCGCCTGCGACTGGATGTGGAGGGAGGTGTGGCCTACTCCTTCGTCGAGGAGTTCAGCTCCCGCTACGCGTCGGTCCGCAGTCCACGCGGGTGGTTTGGGTTCGGGCTGAGCACCACTCTGAACCGGTAGCACTGGTGGCATCCATGGATGCTTTGGACGCTGGTTGAACGCGACGGTTGGGATGGCAGTCGAGCTCTCTTCGGCGGCGTGGTCTCGAACGGCGACCCGTTGTTGCGCTACTTCTCTGGGCAGGCGTGGGTGGAGGACGAGGCGCAGCGGTGTGGCCAGCGGGCGTGCAAGGCCGCCACGGTGGCGGGCTCGGTTCCACAGCAACCACCCACCAAAGTGGCGCCGGCATCCACCCACTGCTCCGCGAGAGCCACATACTGCTGTGCCCCTTGTGCGCCGTGCCCCCAGCCCAGTCCGCCATCGTGGGGTCCTGCATTGGCGTAGGCCCCAATCGCGACCCGATCTCCGACCGCTGCATGAAGGTGCTGCACGAAGGGCAGGGTCTGGGTGGCTGGCACGCAGTTCACCAATACCGCCTCAACACCGAGATCGACCGCTGCTCGTGCTCCCTCAGCCATCTGCTTGGGAGTGAGCAGGTCGCCCCGATACCCCGCCGTCAGAGCCAACCACACCGGAGGCCCTCGGCCCACCGCAGCACGGACGGCAGCCAGTGCTTCGCCGATGTGTGGAAAGGTCTCGCACAGGAGGAGGTCCACGCCGTTGGCCACGAGTCGCTCGGCCAGCTCGGCGTGTTCCGGCTCAGGGTCGAGTGGTGATAGGTCAGGACGGTAACAGTCTTCCAGAGGCGCGATGCTGCCCGCGAGGGGCGTGCCGGGAGGTAAAACGTCGCGGAGAAGCTGGACGGCGCGGTCGGCAATTGGTCCCCACTGGGGGCCCGCGGCCCGTCGCTTGGCGCGAAAGGTGGCTGCGGTGTGCACCGTGGCCCCTGCGGCCACGTAGTCCCGGTGAATCTGGGCGAGGACTTCCGGTGTCTCCAGCACTGCGCGCGCACTCCACAGGGGAGCGGGCGTATGTATCCCACGACGCGCAAGCTCGGTGCCGGTGGGTCCGTCGAGTACCGTGACCAACCTGCCCATTTATCGATCTTCGCCCAGCTCGGCATCGATGGCATCGAACAAGTCGGCGTTGGTGAATGGCTTCAACAACACGCAGACGTCTTCGGTCGACGACAGGCTGGACACCTGGTCGGAATACCCTGTGATCACAATGACGGGCTGGGTCCAACCATCGGCCCGAAGCCGATCGATCAGCTCGGCGCCGCCCATCCCTGGCATCAACAGGTCGGTGATGAGGAGATCGCAGTGCTGGCCGTCGAGTGCGGCATGGTAGGCCTCGTGCCCATCGGAGAAGGCCTCTACCTGCATTCCGCGAAGCTGAAGGACCCGCACCAAAACCCGGAGCACAAGCGGCTCGTCATCGACCACCCACACTCGAGTGGTGCCATCTGTTCGGCGTCTGGACACGCCGCTATGCACGGCGGGCCCTGGATTCCAGCGTGGAAATCGGATCTCGAAGTGGCCGTATGTTCCGGAGGAATGTGCTGCGAGTGCGCCACCGTGTGCACGAATGAACCCTACGCACTCTCCCAAGGCGAGGGATGCACCGTGCGCCCCTTCGCCAAACGGGTCGAACCGTCGACGAAGGTCCTGAATGTCGACGGGGCGTCCTCGCCAGGGAAGGATGATGTTCAGATCAGCCGGGGCGTTTTGGGTCTCGGGCAGAATCCACTGCGAGCCCGCTTGGGGTGGTGCACGGCCCACATGGAGGCGCGGCCGGAGCGGCTCTCCGAGCTCCATCACGCCGGCGACGAGACGGCTGAACAGCGTATCGAGAATCTCGGAGTCGCCCCGGACGGTGGCAGACTCACCCTGAAGCCCGGAGGAATCGGGTTCTCGGGTGATTCCGGCTTGCCGGAGGGCGATCGAGACCGTCTCGGTCAGGTCGACCGGATGGCTCTTGACCTCCATGCTTCCCGTGTAGGTGCGGAGCTGCGCACATCGCTCCGCGGCCGCCTGTGCTGCTTCCCGCGCGGAGCTGAGGCACTCGGCCGCATCTCCAGAGAGCGGCGCCACGAGTCCGGAAAGCAGCTCGAGATTCATCGAGACCACGGCGAGGGTGTTGTTCAGATCGTGGGCCACGCCGGCTGCGAGTCGCGTCATGGCCGCGCTCCGTTCGCGCGACTCCGTGAGCATGGCGGTCTGCTTTCGGTAGGCGTCCCAGCGGGAGCGGGTGACGGCGTAGCCGACGGCGCGCAGGATCTCGGATGGCTGCGCTCGCTTTGAAACGAAGTCTTGGGCACCGTTCTGCAGCATCAACTCGGCATCGGAGACATCGCCACCGGTCATCATGACAACGGGCACGGGAGGCTGCAGTTCCAAGGCTGCATTGAGTACCTTGTCGCCAAATCCGTCGGGAAGCTGCCAGTCCACCATCGCGATGTCGAACGACTCGGTCTGGAGAAGTTCCAGGGCCCGACCGATCGTGGGAGCGACACGAATTTCGAGTCCTTCGGACAGATCGCGCAGGGACCGCCGGAGGTGGGCTTGGTCCATCGGGTTGTCTTCGACCATCAGCAAGCGGCTGATCGACACTTCCAGGGAAGTCCGATTGTCGGTCATGCCGGGTTCCCAGAGTCGAGCGGCCAGCGAACGGTGACCCGAGTGCCGCCCAGATGGGAAACGCCCAGCTCGATGTGACCGTGATGCCGCCAGGTGAGGGTCTGCGCGAGAGACAGTCCCATGCCGCCGCTCTCCGCCCGCGTAGTGGAGCGGCGAAAGATCCCGAACACAGCATCATGCATTTCGGTCGGCACACCGCTGCCGTCGTCATCCACAATCAAAGTGAGCCATCGCCTCGAGGAGGCGGGTGTGGGTTCGTGGAGCCGCATTCGAATCGAGAGCGTGCCGGGGTGCTCGGTCTCTCGGTGGGTCTGGGCATTGTCAACGAGGACCTCGAGGACGAGGCGAAAGGCCTCCTCTTCGAGGGTGACCTCGGCCGCCGGGACCTCCAGCTGTAGGTGAGGGCAGCTCGCGGGAAACGCTCGCTTGAGCACATGCTGGGTGAATGACTGCAGGTGCACCACACTTCGAGGGTAGGGTCGCCAGGCCGAGCGGCAATAGGAAACGAGTGCACTGGTCATACGACTGAGCTGCTCGGCCTGTTCCCGGACCACTGCGACGGTGTGTTTTGCTTCGGCAGTCGAGCCGGCGTCGAGGTCCTCCTCCACCATCGCGAGCGCAATGCCCACGCTGCGCAGCGGACCGCTCAGATCATGGGACAGCCCTTTCGCGAGGCGATTGAGCTCGGCGTCGACGGCCTGGTGCGTGGATGTGGCTGCGACGATGTCTTCTCGCTTGCCACGGAGCGAACGGCCAGCGCTGGCCAGGAAGAGGAGTGCACTCCCACCGATGGTGGGTGCATGCAGCAGGAGCCCCTCCAGCTCGGAAATCCACACACTCATCAGACGCCACCCCACAAGTCACTGCGTACTGAACCGGCCTCGATGGAACGAACCTGCTTACCGGATCTGGGCCGCCCGATAATCCCTATCAAACGTTATCACAGCCGGATTCGGCTACCCGTGACGTTTCTCGAAGTCTGTCAGGAATTCAACAAGGGCCGCAACGGCATCGTCGGGGAGAGCGTTGTACAAGCTGGCTCGAATTCCGCCCATGCTTCGGTGCCCCTTGAGGGCCAGCAGCCCTGCCTCGCGAGCCTCCGAAACGAACGTGGATTCCAGCGATTGGTCATGGATGCGCCAAGCGATGTTCATGTCGGAACGACTGCCCGGACGGGCACGGGGGCGCCAGAAATCGGAAGCGTCGAGCTTTGCGTAGACCTGTGCGGCCCGTCGACGGCTGCGCTCAGCGAAGTAGTCCAGTCCTCCTTGCTCTTCGACCCATGCCAGCACACGCTCCAAGGCGAAGATCCCAAACGTGTTCGGCGTGTTGAACATGCTGCCCTTTTGGACCATCAGGTCGTAGCTGAGCATGCTCGGGATGCCGCCTTGACGGGCCGCATCGGAGGCTCGGCTGCGCTCGACAGCCCAGGGGGAGAGGATGACAGCCGTGACGCCGCTGGGGCCCAGGTTTTTCTGCGCCCCTGCGTAGATGACGGCATGGCGTGCGACATCGATGCGCCGAGAGCAGATGTCGCTGGACAGGTCGGCAATCAGAGGGCGGTCGGTGTTCGGAGCGGCGGCGAGCTGGGTACCGGCCACGGTGTTGTTCGACGTGTAGTGGACCGCGATCGAGTCGGGTCGGTACTCGATGGCCTCGTCGGGCGCCGGCACGTGGTCGAACGCGGTGTCGGCACTGGACCAGACATTCGCGGCATCGCACACCCGCCCGGCTTCCTGCACGGCCTTCTTCGACCAGTTGCCGGTGCAGATGTAGTCGATGGCATCGGTGGGCCGAGCGATGTTGAGGGCCGACATATAGAACTGCAGGCTGGCACCGCCCTGCAGAAAGAGCACGGAGTGGTCGTCGGGGATCTCCATGATGCGGCGGAGTCGGGTCTTCGCGGCATCGATGACTTCGCCGAAGTCCGTGGACCGGTGGCTGATTTCCATGATCCCGGCCTGGGCGCCCCCGAACTCGAGAAGCGAGCCGCGGAGGGCTTCGATCACGGGTACGGGGAGGACCGCTGGTCCTGCGGAAAAGTTGTGAGCGCGAGACATGTCAGCCTTCCAAAGAAACGAGAGAGGTCGCAAAGATATCGGGGTTGGACTCAAGCATCGCGAGGGTAGCAGGGGACGGTGGGCAGTTGATCTGGATGCGAGCGCAAGCGGCGGTCGCACCCCGGAAGACGATGTTTTCCATTTCCTGGACGTTTACGTCATCTCCCTTCAGTGCGTTGAGCACGCTCGCGAGCACGCCCACTCGGTCGGCGTGTCGGACCACCAGCAGGTGTGTGGCGGCGGTTTCTTGCGCGAGGTTGACGCAGTTGAGCACGCTGCCTTCGAGCTGGTAGGTCTGGATGATCCGAATGACCTCATGACCCACCGACTCTGTGGCCTGGTCGGTGCTGGCACCAATGTGGTGGGTGCCGTACATGTTGGGATGCCGTCCGATGGCGTCGTCGGTGAAGAGGGGATCACCACCGGCAGGCTCGTTGGTGTAGACGTCGAGTCCAGCACGGATGTTGCGGCTGTCCATCGCGTCGATGAGTGCTTTTTCGTCTACGATTCCGCCCCGCGCCGTGTGCACCACGTAGGCGCCCGGAGCGAGCGCTTCCAGGAGGTCGCTGCCTACAAGGCCTTCGGTCTCGGCGGTCTTGGCGAGGTGGATCGAGAGCATGTCGGCACCGCGGCACGCTTCGAGTGGGGTCGCAGCGAAGGTCACGCCGAGGGCCTCGGCTTGTTCGGCGGTGAGCGAGCGGCTCCAGGCGCGGACCTGGATGCCGAACGCATGGGCGCGCTTGATGACTTCACGCCCGATCTGGCCGATCCCCAACAGAGCGAGGGTGCGGCCGTGAAGCCCGCGCGCGCGGCCGAGTCGTTTCTTTTCCCATCGCCCCGCGCGAAGGCTCTCGACGTTGTCGACGATCCGGCGATCGAGGTTGATCAGGTGGCCCATGGTGAGCTCCGCGACCGCGATCGCATTGCGCCCGGGACAGTTTGCGACGTACACCCCGCGTGCGCTGGCCTGGTCGACGGCGATGGTGTTGGTACCGGCCCCAGCACGTACGATCAGCGACAGCCGTCCGGCCCGCGCAAGGTGATCGGGCGTGATCTTCGTGGATCGAACCACCAGCACATCGGGATCCACTCGCTGCAGGGCCTCTGCGAGCGCCGGACCTTTGAGAGAGGCGTCAACCGTCACGGCGCAACCGGCTGACTCCAGCACTTGCGAAACAAATCCTGCCAGCCGATCAGCGATGAGAATGCGCATGAGTTCTCCTGTGAGATGCGGTGTGCGCCGGATGCCCCCACACGGTGATTGCGTGTGCCGAGCATGGCGACCGGGAAATTTCCGAATGCGTTGTACCGCGCGAGACGCGCGATCAAGCGGCCACTCTCGTGACGATCCCGTAGGTCTCTGTGTCGGTCTGCCTCAAGCGGTAGTAGACCGGGTCCGATGCCTGACCAGTACGGTGCGATAGCAACACGCTCTCGCGGCTCGTCATCAATCCCTGGAGGAACCTGATGGCACGAATTCTGGCGGTCGAAGATGATGCCCTGGTGCGTCGGTGCATTCGTCGCATCCTGACCCGGAAGGGGCATGAAGTGATCGAAGCAGCGCATGGTCCGGAGGGACTGCGGCATGCCGCGGAGCAAACCTTCGACGTGGCGCTTGTGGACTACAACCTTCCGATGCTCGATGGGGTCGAGGTCTTGCAGCGCTTGCGGGAGCTCCAGCCGGGGTGCCTTCGGGTGCTGGTGACCGGACAGTTGGATCTGCCCATGGTGGTTGGTGCCGTGAATCGCGGCGAGATCACCCGCGTCATCGAGAAGCCCTTCAAGTCGAAAGCGCTCGTGGAGGCCGTCAACGAAGTCCTCCGCACGCGGCAGATCATGAAGGATGTGATGAAGGTGCAGGAGGAAGCGGCCAGTGCCGAGGAACGGCGCATGCTCGAGGAGTGTCTATCGGGCGAAGATGTCCAGATCGCTCTACAGCCGATCCTCCACGCGCCAGATGGATGTGTGTACGCCTACGAGGCGCTCCTGCGCAGCAACCACCCGGTCCTGAACGGTCCGATGCCTGTCCTCCGAGCGGCAGAGCAGCATGGAATGTTGTCGCGGGTCGCGGAAGTGGTGGTCGAGCGGTGTCATCGCTGGATGCAGGTGTTGCCCGCACACGTTCGGCTCTTCATGAACCTTCACCCCGACGAGCTGGCCGACCCGGAAGGACTGATCGCCCGCTTGCATCCACTGGCCCCCTGGGCACAGCGGATCGTGCTGGAGATCACCGAGCGCAGCAAGCTCCAGGGCCTCGATCAGTGGGAGCGCTCGGTCGAAGCGGTCACCGAGCTCGGGTTCTCGGTTGCGGTCGACGACCTCGGTGCTGGCTACAGCTCCCTCTCGGTGCTCGCAGAGCTCCAGCCCAGCTACATCAAAGTCGACATGAGCATTGTACGTGGCGTAGACCATGAGCCGCAGAAGCGCCGACTGGTGGAGCTGCTTTGCCGGTTTGCCGAAGCGACCGATGCTCTGTTGGTGGCGGAGGGCGTGGAAACGCCCGAAGAGGCCGAGACCTTGCGGGCCATCGGCGCACACCTGTTGCAGGGGTATTTGTTTGGTCGGCCCAGTCTCACGCTGCCCGAGGAGTGCCTGAGCCAGGCAAGCTGAACCACTTGTCGCGAAGTTACGGGTCAATTTCATTCAACTCGGGTAGGCTCGCACCGAAGAAACGATGTCGGTGTTCGTTCCTTGCAACCGAGAGGGCTCCGTGGCCCGCGTCCTGGTCGTTGACGCAGACTCTGAAGACCGTCGACAGCTCGCGTATGGGCTGGAGGCGGACGGTCACCTTGTGCGGCTCGCATCGAGTCTGGAGGTGGCGCGCGATCTGCTTGAGCCCCTGTTCCCGTTCGATGCGGTCGTAGCGAACGAGCGTCAGGCCGATGGAGATGGCGTTCTCCTATTGGGCGACCTGCGCACGCGCGTTCCCCACTGCGCGCGGATCCTGATGGGAGACCAGCGGCTCCTGTCGGCGATGGTACGGGCCGTGAACATGGCCGGACCGCACCAGGTGATTCGTCCGGACGACCCCATCGAGGTGAAGTGCGCGGCGGTCGACTGTGCACTGCTCGGTGTGCGCAGCACGCTGGATGCCGCTCGCACTGGCTCTTCGGGCGTGGGGCGGGAACATCTCCATCGCATGCTGGAGAGCACGGTCTTCCAGCTCGCGATGCAGCCCATTGTGTCGGCTGATGGCAGCCCGTTCGGATACGAAGGGCTGATTCGGACCACCGACCAAGAGCTCTCCACGCCTGCCCTGGTGCTGGAGATGGCCGAGCGGCACGCCATGCTCGACCACTTGTTGTATGCGGTGGCTTGTCGGGCGCGGGACCGGCTCGGAGTGCTATCGCCGCAGCGAAAGCTGTTTCTCAACCTTCATCCGCTCGACCTTGCCGATCCCGAAGAGCTGGTGCGTCTGCTGGAGCCCCTCCGTCCGCATGCGGGTCGCGTAGCGCTGGAGATCACTGGGCGGGCGCACACGCGGTGGTCGGACTCGCTGCGGGCGCGACTGGCGCGAGCGCCACGCCATCTGCAGCGTGAGCGCCGCGTGCAGCTCCGTGTCCAGCAGCACGTCCGGGTCCGTCACCAGTGCACGGGCGA
>CAJWOS010000189.1 GCA_913044235.1 uncultured Pseudomonadota bacterium | reverse complement strand
CGGACTCGCCGATGATGCCGATGCGACCGTCGATCCGGGATCTTTCTTCAGCTGGTACATCGACAGCGACAGCGACAACTACGGAGACGAAGCCGCCACCCCAGTGGGCGCCTGCGGCGATCCGAGCACCTCCACCGACCGCTACGCACTCAACGCGCTGGACTGCAACGATGCTGAGTCGGCCATCAACCCCGCCGCTACCGAGATTTGCGACGCCGCAGACACCGATGAGGACTGCGATGGACTGGCCGACGATGCCGATCCCTCCGTTGACACGGCCACCGGCAGTCCGTGGTATCCCGACGAAGACGACGACGGCTACGGCACCGATGACTCGACCGGGGACCTGTTCTGCGACGACCCCGGCACCGGATACGATGCGACCGCCGATGACTGCGACGACAACGACGCATCCGTGAACCCAGGGGCCACCGAGGTCTGCAACGATACAGACGACGACTGCGACCCCACCACGGGACAGGCTGGGATGGCCCAGTTCGTGGACAGCAGCAACGCCGCCACCGACCTCCAAGCCACCTTCGCAGCCGGCACCCCCTCGAGCCTCGCCAGCTGGACGTCCAGCACCGACGGCACGCTCTGGATGTGCGAAGGCACCTGGTACGCCCAGCTTGAAATCGCCACCAACCACACGGTTGACATCCTGGGGCCAGACGGCGCGGCCGTCACCATCCTCGACGGAAACTACCAGGACTCCATCGTCTACCTGAACGAAGGCTCAGACGTCTACATGAGTGGTCTCACCATCCAATACGGCTACGCATACGGCGGCGGCGGACTGGTGGTCGATCAGGGCAGCTTCACCGGTGAAGACCTCATCTTCGAGGAAAACTACGCCACCTATGGGGGTGCGTTCCTCACCAGCGATGCCGCGGTCTCGTTCGAAGACAGCACCTTCTCTGCCAACGCCGCCTACTACGGTGGTGCCGGTCTGGTCGCCGACGACGGCTCCCACAAAGTCTCCTTCAGCGACTGCACATTCGATGGCAACGACAGCTACGACAACGGCGGAGGACTGCATTTCTTCGACAGTCCGGAGGTCATGGTTACCGACACCACCTTCGTGGACAACTTCGCCGTCAACGATGGCGGTGGAATCTATGTGGATGAAGGCACACTGTTCGTGGATTCCTGCGAATTCGACGGCAACCTGAGCGACCATGACGGCGGCGGTATCTACGCGGCCGACGACATATCGATCGTCGACACGCTCTTCATCGACAACGAGGCAGGCGACGATGGCGGCGGCGTCTACCTCACCCTGGGGCGGTTCGAGACCGCCACCATCAGCGGCAGCAGCTCGTCGAGCAGCGGCGCCTCCAGCACCGTATTCTCGGGCAACATGGCCGACGACAACGGAGAAGCGGTCTACATCCGCATCGCCGACGACTGGTTCAACGGCGGCGAGCTGCAGGTCGACGACGTCGACTTCGGCAGCGACGACCTGTACCACCGGACCGCGAGCTGGGCGTCCTTTTCGCCGGGCAGCGCGGCAAGCTTCACCTGCACCCACTGGTACAACTGCTACTGACCCTGGTGCAAGAGGTCGGGCGTCTGCCACATCAGGTGCTGCCCCCCATCGCTCGCAATCATCTGTCCTGTCACACTCTCGGCGTGCACCAGGTACTGAAGCGCGCGTGCGATCTCGCCGGGGTTCGACCCGCGCCCCGTGAGCGTGGTGGCCTTCTCGGCGTCGAACTCCTCGGCGGTCTGGTAGATGTTCACGAGTGTGGGGCCTGGGCCGATGCCATTGACGCGGATGTTGGGTGCCAGCGCCTGGGCAAGCGTGCGGGTGGCCACCCAGAGGGCACACTTGGCCACCGTATAGGTGAAGAACTTCGGATTGACCTTGAGCACACGGGTGTCCAGAAGGTTCACGACCAGTCCAGCCGTGTGTTCCGGCAGCGCCTGGGCCAGCTGTTGGGCCAGGAAGATTGGTGCCCGCAGGTTGGCCTCCATGTGCAGGTCCCACTCCGCGCGGCTGTGGCTGAGGGCGGTGTCGTCCACAAACGAAGACGCCGAGTTCACCAACAGGGTGAGGGGTCCACCCAGAGCGGCCTGCGCCGCCGCCACGAGCTCGGCCGTCTCGGCTTCGACCGACAGGTCGGCCTGCACGGCGACTGCCCGACCACCGGCGGCTTCGATGTCTCGCACCGTGGCCTGCGCCCCCGCCTCCGAGCGTCGGTAGTGGACCGCGACGGCCCAGCCGTCCGCACCGAGAGACAGCGCCATCGCGCGGCCAAGACGCGCGCCTGCGCCCGTCACGAGGGCTCGCTTTGGACCGGCAGACAATGGGATGTATGACACGGCGTTTCTCCACCACACGGGCACTCTTGGCTGATGGGTCCGTCGGGCGACTCTCCCGCGGCCGCTCCCGCTGTATCGGCGTTTGCCGGTCGGGCCAAAGCCACCCCCACGCAAATCAAGCGACCGCACCGCATGCCCATCCCTCCCAAACGACGAAACTCCGGGCACCCCGGCACACGCCAGGATGCCCGGAGGCAGGCTCGCCGCCTCACTCGGCGTCACACTCCGGATGGGGCTTTTCACCCGATGCGATGCGCGCACGGAGCTCTGTCCGCAGAGTCTCCAGCTCCGCCTCACTCAAGGCACCGTCTCCGTCCCCGTCAAACTCTTGCTCGAGGGGCCCGAAGGGTGCCTCGCCCGCTTCCGGACGGCCCTGCTCCGCCGGCGGACCACCCTGTGCGTCGCGACACGCCCGAACCGCTTGTCGATCCGCCTCCATCTGGGCGATGTGACCTTCCCGCGCGGCTTGCTGCTCCGACTCCGACAAAGCGCCATCTCCGTCCACATCGTACGCAGCCAGGACTTCGGCGTGGATCGACTCACAGCGGGCCGTGAAGTCCTCGAAGATGATCCCCATTTCAGCGTCTTCGAATGCGCCACTCCGGTCGGTGTCGTACACCACGCGAAGCAGGTGCATGAAGTGCTGCCGCGGCCCCTTCCGTCCCTCGCCGCGCTCTCCCGAGTCGCCGGCTTGACCTGCATGCTCCTGCATCACCTCGGCGGGCTCGTCGCCATCGAGCTGACCACTGGCATCGGCGTCATAGGCATCGACCATCCCGATGAAGGTGCCTTCTGCATCACACGTTCGAAACATGGGGGGCGCTGCGGATCGGTCCCCGCCCCGCGATGCATCCACGCGAGAGCCGTCGTCGGCCATGCGACTTCCCGACTCGCCCGAGAGCGCATCCTCGGCACCCGAGATGGACGACATCAGGAGCTCGTCGATGGCACCAAGGTCGGCACCAAGGTCGGCGCAGCCGACGGTGACGCTAGTCAAGCAGAGGGCGGCGAGTGTGTTGCGGTTCATTGTGGCTCCTGCATGGCCCAACCGGAACGTGGGAGAAGACCGCCGACGGGATGCCTGGATGCGTCCGGCGTCGGTGCTCCGGTGGACACAATCCCCATCTGCAGGGAGCGTGCCAACGACATCGTCCCGGTCGATACGTCGTTTTCGACGACCATGCTCAACAACACCCGGCCGAGACTGCAGATGTTGCAGTCGCATCGGCAGACCTTGCAGTGTGTGGCCAGCTCAGGGAACGCTCAGGGAAATGCGGACCGGGGCAGCGGCACCCGCGCAGGTCCCACCTCAAAGATCAGCTGCTCACCCTTGTCCACGATTCCTTGCACGGCAAACCACACCACCTGCTTGGCTTCGACACCCTTCAAGCCGGAGACCCGCCCCGCAGACAATCGACCCGAGACTGTAGGACCGAAGCGCACGCGATAGCCGCCATGCTTGCGCTCGACCCGCTTCGGTAGTCGTACTGAGAACGCCCCATCGGAGGAGATGTCGGCCTCGATGATGCCGGACGGGAGCAACCCCTCGGGCAGTCCGTTGTCGCGAAGGACTTCCCGGGTGCGAGCGTCGGGGGTCTCAGTCATGGGCAGCGCCTCCTCTTCTCCATGGGACCGCATGCGAGCGATTCGGTCAAATTGCCCTCTCGATGGCACCAGAGACAAGTGGTCGAGCGGGATGCGAGACCGTGGGATCGGCGTAGGCCGCAACGGCCAGAACGAAATGTGCGGCCTGGGCGTGTCTGGCCACTTTGACTTTGCCGGACATCCTGTGCATACCTCGGCGCCCCCACACGCAAAAGTCCGTATTATGGTCATTCTCGGAAACTGATCCTCTCCAGTCCGCGCCCCGCGTCTGGGGAAAACATCTACCGGCCGATCCCCCCGCTTCGGCAATAGCCGGAAGAACAGACCGGAAAAATGATTCATGTGTTTGACTACCGCTACGCGAGCGGTAACCAGGAACTGACGAGGCCGGGCCGTGCGAGAAGCCGCCTACGTCCCAGGCCACCATCCCGACCATGCCGACCCAGAGGCCGACATGACCGCTCCTCCGAACCCGAACGCCGGGCTTGCGCCCGCAGACCACCCATCCCTGACCTTCACCGGTTTCGGTCGCCCCACGATGGCAGACCTTGCGGCGAGTGTGGTGGTGTTCCTTGTTGCCCTTCCGCTCTGTCTGGGCATCGCTCTCGCTTCAGGCGCTCCGCTGCTCTCCGGCATGGTCGCCGGGATTGTCGGCGGCTTGGTCGTGGGCCTCCTATCGCCGAGCCATGTGCAGGTGAGTGGTCCCGCCGCCGGCCTGACCGCCATCGTGCTCGCAGCCATCGCAAGTCAGGGCTCATTTGAAGCCTTCCTTCCGGCGGTTGTCATCGCCGGTGGGATCCAGCTCGCGATGGGCCTTGCCCGGCTGGGCGTGGTCGCTCGGTTCGTTCCCAGCTCCGTCATCAAGGGCATGCTCGCAGCCATCGGGCTGATTCTCATCCTGAAGCAGCTGCCACATCTGGTGGGCTGGGATGCCGATGCCATGGGCGATGCTTCGTTCCAACAGGCCGACAACGAAAATACCTTCTCAGAAATCTTCGTTGCCTTCGAGCACATCCAGCAGGGTGCACTCGTCGTCGGCTTGGTCTGCCTGGTGTTGATGTTCGGCTGGCAGTTCATTCCCATCAAGAAGCTCCAGGCGGTCCCCGCACCGCTTGCCGCCGTCCTGGTCGGTACACTGATCTCCGAAGTGCTCGCCGGAAGCGGCTCTGCGATGGCCATCGACGCCAGCCACAAGGTCGCCCTCCCGGAAGGTGGCTTCTCGGCATTCTTCGGCGCCCTCGCCCGGCCTGACTGGAGCGTGGTCTCGAACCCCGACACCTGGTTCGTCGCCATCACCATCGCCCTGGTGGCCAGTCTCGAGACCCTCCTGTGCCTCGAGGCCGCCATCAAGCTAGACCCCTGGCGTCGCGACAGCCCGCCCGACAAGGAGCTGATTGCGCAGGGTATCGGCAACATGATCGCCGGCTTCTTCGGCGGTCTGCCGCTCACCGGCGTTATCGTTCGGTCTTCGGCAAACGCCGACGCCGGTGCGAAGACCCGCTTCTCCGCGTTTTACCACGCGTTTTGGCTGATCCTTGCCATCGTGGCCCTATCCACCGTGCTGAACCGGATCCCGCTGGCTGCACTTGCCGCAATCCTGCTCTTCATCGGCTACCGTCTCGCCCGCCCCGCGCTGTTCCGCGACTCGTGGAAGGCCGGCTGGTCGCAGTTCCTGCCCTTCACCATCACCGTGGTGGCGATTCTTCTGACCGACCTCCTCACCGGTATCTTCATCGGTCTCGGCGTGGGCTTGATCGCCGTGCTCCGGGAAGGCGTGCGCCTGCCGGCACTTCGGATCAAAGAAGACCCCGACAGTGATGCCACTCGGTACGAGCTGATCGAGCAGGTCAACTTTCTGCACAAGGCGGGCGTGGGCAAGATCTTCACCGAGCTGCCCAACGGCTCAAACATCATCATCGACGGCACACGCTGCGTGAGCCTCGACCCCGATGTGCTCGAGACCATCCAAGAGTTCATCGCGTCGTCTTCTGTGCGCGACATCACCGTAAAGCTCGAAGGGCTGCCCCAGCCTCCCGAGGGCGGCGTCGGCGGGCACTGAGCCACCGCCCAGCCCCCCAGAAAGCCCCCGCTTGTCGGGGGCTTCGTGCTCTGGGCCGATCACGTGGGAAGACCGAAGCCCTGCTCAGAACACAAGCGCCATGCCGACCCCGAAACCGTCCCGGCCGGCCGCATCGGCGCCGGGCGTGAGTCGGGTGTACTGCCCAAACACGCGGGCGCGCTCAAGCACGTCCACACTCAATCGGATCCGGTCAGACTCCCAGTCCGATGCAAGCTCGAAGCGATGGCGCCAAGCCACCCCCAAGCGGCCCATCCGGACCCCGAGTCCCAGCTCTGCGCCAGCGAGCGGTGCGACCCCGATCGAGGGCTCGGAGAGGCCACCTCCCGCTCCTGAGAAGAGACCCACCTCCACATCCAGTCCGTCGAGTCGATGGAGCAGATCGAGCCCACCGGCGACCTGCCCAGTCCAGTAGTCTCCCGAGACCGCTTGCCCCTCCATGGAGCCGTAGAAGCGCATCAGGTCAACGCGAGCGCCAAGCGCGAGCCCTGCTGCGGCACCGGGCGCATTCATCTCTGTTGCCACACCACTCAGAGTGGCGTCGAGGACAAGATGATCGCCCGCCGAGGCGACCGAGAAGGTGGACAGCTGAACAGCGAGCAAGGGAAACATGGCGAATCCTCGGGATTGCGGCGGTCCGATCCGTCAGACACCGACACCCCTACCAACGCAGACCCATCCTTTTTCGGGCTTACAGACCATTGCGCACCATCTGTATGGTACAGATTTCGATTCCCGATTTTGTGTGGCACAGTTGTGTGGTACAGTGAGCCCATGACCGCATCCCGTGCCGACCAGATCGCAGATCAGCTCTCCCTCGAGATCCTTCGTGGTGTGCTCCGTCCAGGCACTCGACTGCCCGCGGTGCGCAGCCTGGCGCGACAACACAATGTGTCTGCATCCACCGTACAGCGAGTCTTGATGGTGCTCGAAGTGCGGGGCCTCGTTCGCTCCCAGGATCGGTCCGGCATCGTGGTGCTCGACCCCGAGCGCCATGCCAGCTTGTCTGTCTGGCCACTTCTCGTGCGCCACGGCAAGGACTCGCCCCTCTTCACTGTTCGCCTGCTCCGCGACATCTTCGCAACCCGGCGCACGCTGGCGATCGACGTGGTCCAAACGGTTCTCGAAGGCGACCGAGCGGCAGCACATCAAGCCCTGCAAGGCGACATTGAAGCGTTCGTTGCGGCCACAACAAGCGGCCGTTGCACTCCCCAAGAGTTGTGCGTCGCTGAGCATGACCTCCTGCGTACCGTGCTCTTGGTCGCGAAGCGCCCCGCGGTTCTGGGGATCCTCAATGGCATTGAGCAGGTGGTGTCCGCCTCCGACGCACTGGTTCAAGTGCTGTACCGCGACCCGCGGCCGGCAGCCCAGGCCTGGTCCAGTCTCTTGATGCTGCTGGAACATCCCGATCCGATCTCGCTCCTGCCGCTGCTCCAGTCGGCGCTCACGCTCGCCGACGAAGCCGCGATCGTGCTCGTTCGTTCATTCCTCCCCGTCCACGATTCCCCGGAGTCTCCATGACATCCTCCGCGCAACTGGTCGTGCTCCACCTGCAGGGTTCCGAGGTGGAGATGGGTCGTCAACACGGCTCCATCACGCAACAGCTCGGCGGCCGCCCCGAGCTCGCGGATTTCTACCCAGGGATGGCGGGCAAGCTCCTGGCCAGCAAGCTGCCCCATGCATACCGCCCCGCAACCCGCCGTCTGATCCAGCCAATGCTGTCCGCGCAGGCCCGTCGACTGCATCGCGCCCGAACCAAGCGCTTTCCGATGCTCACTGCACGGTCGCGCGCCGGGATCTCTGCCGCCCAGATGTCCCCAGGCCTGGTTCCTTGGCTCACTGTGATGGATGTCTTTCAGAACTCCATCGGCCGACTCGCAGGCCTTCGCGTTCCGCAGCTCACCGGTCTGCAGCTCGCCGGCATCGGCATGTGCAGCAGCCTCGCCGTGTGGAATCGCACCTCGGTCGACGGCCGCCTTCGCCACGCCCGGAACTTCGACTTCCCCGGCATTGGGGTGTGGGATGCTCGACCGGCTGTGGTGTTCTGCAGCCCGACCGACGGCTTGAACTACGGCTTCGTCACCTCCCTCGGCGTTGACCTGCCAGGCATCACAGGCTTCAACGAAGCGGGCATCACCCTGACCGCCCACACACGCATGCACGCCCACATCGACCCCGATGGCACATGCATCGCCGATCTCGGACACGAAGTGGTGCGCCGGGCCCGTACGCTCGGGGAGGCCGTAGACATTGTGCGTCAGCTTGGGTCGTCATCTACATGGGGCCTGCTGGTCTCCTCCGCTGCAGAGCGAGACGCCGTTCTTATCGAGACCACTGGGCAGGCAGTGCGAACGGTCGAGCCGGGTGCCGCACACCACCTCGCCTGCACGAATCGGTATCGGCACCGTGCGCTCCAGCGTGACGAGGTCAGAACCAGCGACAGCTTCGCCATCGACTCCGATGCCCGCTTCGAGACGCTCGAGTCCGCGGCTCGACGGGGCGGTCTGACCGCCGAAGACCTGCAAAGCCTGCTCGCGACCGCCCAGGATCCGGGGGCCCAAGACACGGACTTGGCCGATCGGATCACCGGCAGTTGCATCACATCTCCGCTCACCGTGCAGAGCGTGGTGGTCGAGCCTGAGTCGGCGCAGATCCGAGTCGCGGCAGGGCGAGCGCCCGTGGCCCGAGGGCCATGGGAGGTCATTCCCTGGCAGTGGGGAGATGCCGTCGGCGTACGCGACATCCGAAACGTAGTGCTTCCCATTCCCGACAGCCCCCTCGACCGTGCCCGCGCCGCCTACGTTGAGGCCGCCCGCATCGACCTTGAAGGGGCACCCGCATCCCAAGTGCATGCCCACCTGCATGCGGCCGCCGACCACGCTCCCCGTGAGCCTCACCTGCAGCTCCTCGGGGCGCTGGCCAGCGTGGCGGAGGGCAGCCTGGAGACCGCATCGGACCGCCTTCGGCGGGGCCTGGAGGTCGAGTCGGTGCCCTACCGACGGGCACAGTTGCATCGCTGGGCAGCGCGGGTCGCCGAGGCCCAGCAGCGCATGCGCGATGCCCACGACCATCGGGCACACATCCGAGCGCTCGGACCCGCCGCCGGGCCAGTCCTCGACCAGTTGCAGTCCGACCTGCGACGGCCGGCCACCCGGCGCTCCTTGGCTCGCACCGTTCCGGATCTCCTCCTCATCGATGCTTGAGGGTGCCCACTTGACCAGGGTCGCTGTCCTCACGGCCCGGGCTATGGCGTGCATTCCGACCGGAGGTGGCCAATGCAGTGGACAATGTGCGTGCCGATCGCCGCACTCTGCGCCACGGTCGGCGCCGCACTCTGCGCCACAGTCAGCGGCGTCGCGCAAGCAGGTGCGGTCGAGACCCAGGCCCTCGGCGGCATCTCTATCCATGAGTATATCCATGGAGTGGTCAATCTCGGCGTCCGCAAAGGTGACTGGTCCGCCGAGTTCCTGACTGACACCATCGACCTGCGATGGAGTCCCGACCTCGAGAACGGCCGGGCCTGGGTGGCCATCCGTGGCGAGCTGGGGGCGGTCGGGCTGCTGCTCTCCCCTTGGGAGAGGGGCCTTCCCGTACCCGAGAAGGGCTTTGCAGGCGGCTATCTCGGAGGGGAAGCGGGTATGATTCGCTACCTTCCCAGAGGGCTCTACGCAGGTGTGGCTGGATCGGCCCTGCGCACCTCCTTCTTCGCCACGCCGCAAACGACCGTAGCCGTTCCCGCCGCGACCCCCTGGATTCGACTCGACGGTGTGGCCGGCTGGTACACCGAACCCACCCACATCTGGGTTCATGCCGGGGCCCAACATGACCAACTCGGCTCGCCCATCCAGCCTCATGTGCATCTCGTGGCCACCACGGTGGGCCAGCAAGCGCTTGGGCATCGGGTCGAGCTGCGCACGGGCTGGACCCAGGGCACGTCCTTCCTCTCCAGCACCCGCGTGGGCGGCATGAATCCATATGTGGTGCCAGTCAGTGGCGCAGGATGGGCCGAATGGTGGGCCGAGTCCTATGCGGTCGCCCGCGCGGGCCCCCAGCTCACCATCGAATCGGTCCAACAATCGATCTCCGTGGCCCCCGTCCTGGATGGCGTCTTGGTGGAGGACGTTCGCTTCGGACCGGCCCATGGATGGGGGCTCGGCCTGTTGACCGAGCTGGAGATCCGGCAGCTCACGATCGACGGGAGCCTCGGCTGGGGGGGCGGACTGGTCCGGGCCGATGGTGTTCGCCGATGGGCGGGATGGCTCTCCATCGCGCGCAGCTGGCAATAAAGTGGCTGCTCGGTCGGCTTCCAGACCAGACGGCGCGTTCCTCATCGGGTAAGCCCCATGCGTACATCACCGTGACCACAGCCGCGCACGGGCCAATGCCGCTTCAGCCCCCGCAGACCCACGGAGCTTTCGTCATGACCCCCCTCCTCTTCCGTCGCATCCTCGTGGTTGGCACGCTGCTGCTCGCATCCATCGTCGCCCCGACCACCGCACTGGCCGACGGCCCGCTCGATGATGGGCTGCGCTTCCACCTTTCTGGCGTGCTCAAGTCGAGCGCCACGGGGATGTCCACGCGCGGTGGCCCGGGCGGTTCCTTCGGGGGTCCAACCAGTCCCGCGGTCTCCAATCGCATCGGCATCAGTACGGGTCGAGTGGGCGGGTGGACCACACTCGGCTTCTCTCGCAGCGGCGTGCATCTCGACGGAAACAACACCACCGCACGCACCATCGACATCGGACTGGGCACCCGGTACCTCTTCCGAGAGCCCGGCAAGGCCAAGCCCGCACCCTACATCTACGGACAAGGCGTGCTCAAGCGAGCCGCCGCCGATACCGACAGCGCGGACCTCAACCGCGCTGTGCAGGACTTCGGGCGCTACTCACTGAGCCTCGGCGCAGGCGGTGAAGTCGCCATCTCGAAGGGACTGTCCCTGTCTGCGGAGGTCGGCTTGAGTCACGACGTGGTCAACTACGACGAGGGTGGTCGGTTCATGGCCATCCGCACGGCGGTCGAGTCGGGATTCGCCGCCAACGTGTACTTCTAAACACCCGCGCACCACCCCTTCGCCTCGCAAACCCGCCTCGTAAACCCGGTTCGCAGTCGCCCTGTTGGAGGTCCCCATCAAATCCCTTCATCTCGACCCCCTGCTCCAGTCCACCCTCGCCGTGCTCGCTGCCACCGCAGTTGCGGTCGCCTGCCTCCCCGAGGAAGACGACACGCGCGACGAAGGCAGCGATAGCTGGGGTCGTTACACCTACTACTACTCGACCAGCGGACAGCGCAGCGCCGAGTTCGGGCCGGAAGACGTGACCGTAGCCCTCACTTCGCATGGCCTCACGCTGCGTGTGGTCGACGCTCCGGACACCATGCACTTTGGATTTGCCCAGACCGGCGACTGCACAGCCGAGTCTTGCTGGCAGGGTGAGAGCTGTACCTCGAGCGCCAACGGACCGGCCGTCTGCCACGAAGTCACCGGCGACACCCTCCAGCTCACATCCGTCTCGGCCGTCGACCACATCATGTCCTCCAGCACCACTCGAGTGGATATCCAGCAGCTGGGCTCTCTCACGTTTCTGCTTGATACGGGAGAGACATGCTTCACATGGGGTCACGCGCCGGCGTACTACTCCGACGCATTCGGCTGCACGGTCTGGTAGCCCTTCCCTGAATGTCCCTTCCCGGTTCGACCCTCGGAGACCCGCGTGTCCCTCCCCCGTCTGGGCGCGGCAGCCGTACCCGTCGCACTGCTCCTCGTCGCCATCGGATGGTGGCTCTCCGGCGTATGGATGGCGCAAATCCTCGACACGCTCGCTCACGGGTCGGTCGAGGTGGTCACCGTGGATCCCGCCGTGGTGCACCAAATGCGCGCTGGCGTTGCTGCAGCACTGGGCGGCAGCCCATTTCTGGCGATCGGCGTGCGGGCCGCAATCAGTCGCCTGTCGAAGCGTGCTCCCACGTGGGCCGAGTGGGCCATGGCCATCTTCTGGCTGTTCCTGGGAAGCCAAGCAGGACTGGGAGGGGCTCTGTTCGCGACCGCTCGGGTCTCGATACCCGCTGCGCTCGATGCCAGTACCGTTGCTGGCGCGGTGTCGATTGATGCCGCTGAGCTGGCCCTTGGCAACTGGGCACTCGCCGGTGTTGCCGGTGCGGCCGAGCACACGGTTCACCTTGGCGAGCTTAACTGGCACGTCCATCTTGGGGTTGAGGGGCGCGGAGGTGAGATCACGATGTTATCTGGGCAGGCCCGAGCGAGCGCTGACCACCAGTCTGAGATCAAGC
>CAJWOS010000188.1 GCA_913044235.1 uncultured Pseudomonadota bacterium | reverse complement strand
GCCCGGTCTGCCGATGCCGTCTCCTACGACCACACGCTCGCCAAGCACCTGACAGCAAACCCAAGCCACTGGCGAGACCCCCACGAGCTCTGGTTTTACGTCGAACATCTCTGCCTCCCCGCAGGTGCGGCCACCGACGAGCTCCGCACCCACACCCACGGCCGAGCCGAGCATCCCGCCATCGTTGTCATCACAGCAGACAAGGGCAACACGCCCCGTTGGCAGCGAGCCTACGGCTCCCGAGCCACTGCGACTCGCACACTAGTGGCGGCACTCGGCACCAACCATGCCGGATCTGTGCACGTGCATCCGACCACCGGTGCGCTCACCTTCAAGGTGCCGGGCGATGGTGACCGGCCCAATCGTCGGTCTCGCTTCGTGATCCTGCTTCGAGAGTCCCTCTCCGAGGCAGCCTTCCATGCTCTCCTGGCGCCCCTGAAGCAGGGGGAGACGCCGTGACTGCACCGCACCCCGACCCGGAAGCCTCCGAGGATTCGGTCCACCCCACCGCCGAGCGCCACCTCCACCTCTCTCCGATGGGCTACCGCGCCGGTCTGGTGGCCTATCAACACAACAACCGCTCGCTCCTCCTCCTCGTGGTCCCCAAGCTCTGGAAGCACCACCTCTGCCACGTGTCGGCCCCGGCCCGCATCGCCATCCAAGGAGACACTCTCCAGATCGTCGCCTATGAGACCGAGCGCCTGCCGCTGCGCTTCACCGGCCCCGACGCCGAGCAGTGGGCCCAACTGCTCGATGCCTGCATCACCGAGCTCGAGAAGCCGTCTGGCGGCACCAGCGACGACCCGACGAGCAGCGACCCGACCACCGGCGAAACGGCCGAAGACGAGCTCGAGATACTCAGCAGCCTCTTTCACGATCCGAAGCTCTCCCGGCAGCTTCGCGGTCTGGTCAGCCATGCCCACGGCCGGAAGCCCTCGAAGTCCAGCTGGCACGACGTCCCTCGTTCCACCGAAGACACCCGGCTCACCACCTGGCTCGACCACCTGCTTCGCCTCGTGCTCTTCTCCCGGCGCTTCCGCGAGCACCGAAAAGACTACAGCCCCAGCGGTTCTGGCACCGGCTACCTGGTGGATTCCGGCGCCGACCAGAGCGACCCGCTGCGCCTCCTCACCACTCACGCCTTCATCGAGGAGGTCAAGCTGCGCCGCCGCGAGGTGCGTCAGGGCTACCGGGTGGAGACCGCCCGACTGGGCGTGATTCGCGGTCGCATCACGGCCCGTGGGATGGCCCGGCACGCTCTGGCCGGAGAGCCCCGCATCGAGTGCACCTACGACGAGTTCACTTCCCAGGTTCCGCTCTTTCAGGTCATTGTGAGCGCCCTCGACCATGTGGCTGGGGGCGGACCCTTTCCCGCGGCCTACCGGGAGCTCCCGCTGGTGCAGGAAATTCGCCAGTCGGCCCAACGCCTGCGACGCGAGCTGGCCCACATCCCCTCTCTGCCCCCAGCCAAGGCCGCCTTCATGGCCGGTCGGGTGCGACTGAAGCGGCTCCAGCGCCCCTGGAAGCCCGCCCTGCACATGGCCAGGCTGCTGCTGCAGCGACTGCCGCTGGACTTCACGGCCGAGACCGAGGGACAGGGTGCCCTGGTGTGGAATGTCGACACGAGCAAGGTGTGGGAAGGCACGCTGCAGCAGCTCCTCGAGCGAGGCCGTGGCTGGGAGGTCAAGCCACAAGCCACCGCGCCGCCCCCCTGGAAGGGCTTGAACGCCAAGAAACCGGACCTCCTGGCCACGCATGGCCGCGTCTTCTACATCCTCGACGCCAAGTACAAGGACCGCACCGATGGGGCGCACACGCCTTCAGCATCCGAGCAGTACCAGGTCTTTGCCTACTCCCACCTCGCTCAGGGGAGAGAAGCAACCCACCACACCCGCGGCGGACTCCTCTACGCCACCCGCAACACCACGCTCACATCCAGCCACGGCTCCACACCGTGGAAGCGCAACCCCGGCCCCTCCGCCACCGTCGACCTCGTGGCCCTCGCCGTGCCCTTCCCCATGCCTGAGAAGCTGAGGTCCGACAGCGACTGGACCTCCTGGCTCGATGTCATCGGCCCATCACTCCGCAAAGAACTCGAAGGCGGTATCGTCTTCGCCACTGCTACCCACACGGCCTCCTGACCCCACCACCCCGAGCCCCGCATGCGCGCCCGCGTTCACCAGGACCTCCCCGAAGCCGACCTCGAAGCGCTTGCGCTTGAGATCCTTGGCAGCCCGAGCCTGTCGCTCACCATCCTGCCTGTCTTCGCCACACTCGACCACCGCGTGTGGACCGTGTTCGACGCCCACCCCGCCCGCAACGTGTTCGTGCTGGTCAACGAGCACACCTCCACTGGCTACAGCCTGCCCGCACCCATCGGCACGGGACACACAACGCGAGAGGGGCTGGCCACCCACGCCATCCAGCAGCTCGCTGAGCAGCTGGGTACCGAGGGCTGGGCGCCCGCACCGCGCGTGCAGGACAGCCCCCACGAAGCCACCGTGTACCTCGCCAAGCGACTCGCGACGTCGGAGCTCGAACTGCCCCCCGCGAGCATCACCGCCCAGGGCACGCTGGTCACACTCGACCTCGCCGGCACCTACATGCTGCTGGAGCTGATCGAGAACGGTGTGGAGATCGATGTGATCGCAGCTCTGCGCTACCCCGGCAGTCCAGACAACAGGGCCGGCCAGTCCGCTGCCGAGAATGCCCTGCGGTCGGAAGTGGCCGGCCCGCTTCGCGCCATCGGCTTTGAAGAGAGCGGCAACGGAGGCCTGCCGGCCGACATGGGCACCCACGCTTGCGTGAGCCTCAGCTATCGGCGCACGGTCGAGACCCTCAGTGAGGTGGTGTCCACAGTGGCGGCCACGCGTGCGCTCACACTCTTTCTCGAGGCCGACGGCCCCCCTGGTCACTGACCCAGAGCCCTCGGGTCGGTTGGCTGGCCAGTACCCGCGAGCAAGCGCCGCTGCGCCACCAGGGCGTCCCACAGGTGGTCGAGCAGGCTCCGCACCCGCGTGGCGCGGCGCAGGTCCGGGTGCACGAGGATCCACAGGCCACTCTCCGGTGCCGCGATGGGGGGTCCGAGGCGCGTGAGCTCCGCGGCCCGGTCTCCCACGAAGCACGGCAGCAGGCCCCGACACGGGGTGCACGACACCACCCGATGCATCGCAGACACGCTATTGACCGACATCAAGACCGGGTCTTCGCTGTGGCTCTCATGCCACCAGGTCGCCGCAGCAAGCCGGGCCATGTCGTCTCCATAGACCGCCCAGGGGAGTGCGTCTGCCGCCTGTGCACCCACGGAGGCTGCAGACGCATAGGCCGCCCAGGCCACCGACGAGACCCGTCTCCCCACGGCACGCTCGGGCGGGGCCGCGCTGGGCCGCACCGCCACGTCGGCTTCCCGACGAGACAGGTCGTAGAAGCGATCCGAGAAGCTCACTTGGAGGTCCACAGCCGGAAAGCGCTGTCGAAACGTGGCGAGGGAGTCCACGAGCAGGGGCAACAAGGGCTCGGGCGCCGTGAGCCGCACGGTGCCGCGCGGGGACTGGTCCCGGCCTGAGACCGCCCGGAGCAGGGCGTCGACGTCGTCTTCCACCTGCGCCGCGAGCGGGCGCATGGCCTCCCCGGTCGCCGTGAGGGTGAGGCCCGCGGGCGTGCGGTCAAAGAGCCTTGCGCCCAGGGCCGCCTCGAGGGCCGACAGCCGCCGATGAGTGGTCGACGCATGCACGCCGAGCGCCTCGGCGGCGGCAGTCAGAGTGCCCGTTCGGGCCAGCAACAGAAAGATTCGCAGGTCGTCCCAGCGCAGCTCTGCGGTCATCGGTGCCTCACACGCCTGGAGATGCAACATCCCTGGCACTCAATGCCCCACTGCCTGCAAAAATGCAAAACACCCCGATGCATGCCGTGCGGCAGCCCTCGAGCGCCGCCCGGTCGCCCTGCCATGCGCCCACTGATCTCCCACCGTCGGCTGGTCGAACGGAGCGCTGTCGAGTACGGCAGTCCCCCTGTCTCGCGAACCGCTGTCCTCCTCCCGGAATCACCATGTCCGAGCCGCGCACCTGGGCCATTCACCTCGACCGAACCCTGCGCCGGGTGGCGGTGCAGTACAACCTCGAGGAGCCCTTCTTCGGCGCATTCGCCCTCAGCAGTGCCGATGGCGACCGCGAGTACCGGGTGGGCACCAGCCGCATCGCAGATGAGCGCATCGTGGACTGGCGCCACCCCATGGCCAAGGCCTTCTACCAAGACCCCGGCAGCCACTTCCGCTCGCCTGGCGGCGACTACGCCGTGGTCGAGGGCACCAGCACCCGCAAGGCGATGCTCACCGTCAAAGGGCGACGCATCCAGGCCTGCGTGGTGCAGACCCCCACGCTCACCGAGCGGCTCGTGAGCGGCCCCGAGGGCTTCACCACCCGAGCCCAGTCGGGTCGCTCGGCGGGCCCCATGGGCGAGCTGCGCGCTCTGCTCACCCCCGCCCAGCACCGCATTGTCTCGGCCAGCCGCAACGAGCCCCTCCTCGTGCGCGGCAAGGCCGGCTCAGGCAAGACCTCCGTGGCCCTGCACCGGGTGGCCTGGCTCGCCTATGCCCACAGCCGTCAGCAGGAGCCCGCCCTCGACCCGGCCGGCGTGCTGGTGCTCATGTTCAACCGCTCGCTGATGGCCCTCACCGCATCGATGCTCCCGCCGCTGGGCCTCGACGCGGCCACGGTCGACACCTTCCACGGCTGGGCCAAGCAGGCGGTCGAAGCCGGCTACCAGGGTGTGCTGAAGATCGACCTCAAGCCCGAGCACGGCGATCCGGTCGCGCGGGGCATCAAGAAGCATGTGGGCATGCTGTCGGCCATCGACGCCTTCGTGGCCCGGCAGACCACCCGCGTGGATGCCTTCCTCCGCGAGCGCCTCGCCCCCTACGCCAGCGAGGGCGAGCACTGGCTCGAGCAGTGGAACGCCTCGGCGGGAGAGCCCGGCGTGCGCCGCCTGATCCGCCTGCGACAGGCGGCCCTCGCTGCCCGCGACCGGGGGCGTGGCATCTCGGCACAGCGCCATGCCCAGATCCACAAGCTCTTCACCGCTGCCGTGCGCCGCACCACCCTGTACAAGGAAGAGCTGCACAAGCTCCTCACTGACAGCGCTCTGCTCGCACAACACATCCCCGGCGCCTCTCCGCAGGATCTCCAGACCCTCGCCCAGAACCAGAAGGCCCTCGGAGCCCGCGACGGAACAGCCCGCCGGCCCGGCCCCTCGGTGCGCTTCGAGGACTTCGCTCTGCTGCTTCGCCTCATGCAGGTCAAGAACGGCGGCCTGCCTGGCGACAACGACACCGTGCATCGCTACGAGCATGTGGTCATCGATGAGGTGCAGGACTTCGGCGCGGTGGAGCTGGCCGTGATGCTCGGGGCGGTCCAGTCCCGCACCGGGGTCACACTCGTGGGCGACCTCAACCAGAAGATCGTGGCCGGGGCCGACTTCGCCGGATGGGAAGCCGTGGCCGAGCAGCTGGGCATCAGCCAGCACGGCATCTTCTCGCTCGACGTGGCCCACCGCTCCACCCAGCCCATCATGGCCCTCGCCGACGGCCTCGTGGGCGACGAGACCGGTGCCGGTCGCGCCGGCCCCATCCCCCGGCTGGTGCGCACCGAGCCTGAGCGCATACACGAAGTCCTCGCTGAGGCGCTCTTCGACCTCGTCGACGAGCTGGGCGACCCCCACATCGCCGTGGTCCTCCGCCACCGTGACCACGTCAAGCAGATGGTGCTCGGCCTGCAAGAGCACCTCGAGGGCATCACGTCCGTGCGCCGGGGGCACAACAAGCACTTCGAGTTCGCGCCCGGCGTCACGGTCACCAACTACCGGCAGATCAAGGGGCTGGAATTCGACGCGGTCATCGTGGTGGATCCCGACGAGGAGCACTATCCAGCCAACGTACAGGGCACGCGCAACCTCTACACAGTCGTGACTCGGGCGCGCGACCGCCTCCTGTTCGTTGCGACGGACTCGCTCACCCCCAAGCTGGTCGACGCTCTGGAGGCCGGGCGCCTTGATGGACCACCCGAGGAGGTGGTTCCCGAGGTGGAGCTCGATGACCTGGACATTCCGCTGTTCTGAGTCGAGTCGATCAGGGCTCCGTGATGAATAGGTTCCCTACACACATCTCATCAAACGTGCCCTCCCCCCAGGTCACGTCTGATGGGGCTCCCCCCGTGGCCGGGTTCTCCGGGCTGTTGTCGAAGGTGCACGACACCCGGAGCTCGTCGCCGTCGCGAAATTCCATGGGCTCTGCGAGCCGGTAGACCCTCTGCCAGTCGAAATCCCAGGGGTCGACTGCAAGGATCATCTCCTCCGAGCCATCGGCGTGCTGCAGCGCCAGCTCACCCCGCACACCCAGGTTGTGCATGTGAAAGAGCGCCGAGTGGATGTCAAAGCCATCGCTAAGCTCGACACCCTCCACCAAGAACCCGAAGAATCCGCGTGGGTCGTCTTGGGCGGTATGGACCACCTCGTCAGCACCCGCTGGGATGCTCATGCCGGCCAGGGGCCACTCAGCCGAGAGCCACGGAGCGAAGGCGCCAGGCTTTTCGACCGACTCGGCCAGTCGCAAGGCCAGTCCAGTGTGATCGGGCTGGTCGGGGCCAGGGTTGAAGTAGTGCATCTGCAGTACAATCTGCGAGCCTGGGGGCACCTCGATGCCACTGCCATCCGGAAGCGGGAGCGCACCCATCCCCGGCACCCACTGGGCCAGCTGGATGGCCGGGATCTGGCTGCCCGCACTGCCCGATGGACCACCGTAGCACTGGTACCCGAGCTCGGGGTCGGCGTCGTCCCAGGCCGCGAGCTGGTCGAAGATGCCGTCGCCAAGGATGCTGTCGGGGCGGAACAGGTATGCCGCGATGTGGTGCACGACCTCGCTGTTGTCGACCTCGGTGGTGATGCCGGTCACGTAGCGGGTCTCGGTCTCGGGCCAGTCGAGCACAAAGCACCGATAGTCGTCGGGCTCGCCAGTCACAGTGTAGGGCTCGGGCGCGCGGAGTACGAGATCCGTCTCGAAGGCCTCGAGCCCCACGGCCGGCCAAGGTGTGGTCACCTGCGACGGGTCGCCCTCGGGAGCGCCGGCATCGGCCCAGGCACGAAATCGATCGATGGTGTCGGCGTCGAGGCTGGGGTCGGCGAGATAGGCACGATGCCCCGCCTCTGCCCCCCAAGGGGGCATCGTGCGGTCTTCGACACTGCCCGCGAGTGCTTCAGCCAAGGGTGCCGCCTCAGCATAGGACGTGAGCGGGAAGGGGCCGATCTCTCCCTCCTGATGGCAGCTCACACAGCGACCCGCCACCACTGGTGCGATGTCTGCATGCCACGTTGGCGCGACGGCATCCGCCTTCTCGGTGCCACCACACGCGATGGTGGTCAGAGCCAGCAGGAAGACGAAAAGCCGAGGAGCAGAGGCCATGGGACTCCGAAGCAAGCCATCCCACGATGCCACGCGCGACGGTCGGATGCCACCAAAGCACCCGTGGTCGAGCGCCGCCAAAGCCGCAGTCACCAAGGCTGGTGTTTCATCCATCCGAGCGCCTACAATCCGCTCCAACTTGGAGCTGCGATGCATCTCACCCGCCACGCGACCGTCCTGCTGGCCCTGACCGGCTGCAGCGAGTCGGCGCTCACCTTCGACAAGACCCGCGCCTCGGCGCCCTCCTGCGCGTTTTCCTCGCCGATGGATGGTGCCACGCTCGAGTCTGCCAGCGTAGACCTGTGCGTTGTGGTCTCCGACAGCGATGCGGGCACGGTCACGGTCGAATGGAGCACCCAGCCACCCACGGCGGTCTCCGGCGACGATGCGGTCACCGAAGACGGCACCGCGTGCGCGACCACCATGGTGGAGCCTGGCGCCACCACCGCTACCGCCACCGTCACCGACCCAGATGGCCTCGCCGATGTGTGCTCGGTCACGTTCGAGGTCGTCGAGTCCGAGCCCGACCCGGATCCCGAGCCCACACCACCCGCGGTGGCGCTCGAGCCGCTGGCGCCCACCACCATCGATGACCTCGAGGCCGTGCTCACCCAGGCACCGGAGGATGCAGACGGTGCCGCCCTCGACGTCGCCTACACCTGGTCGGTCGACGGCACCGTGCAGGCCGACCTCACCGCCGAGACCGTGTCCGCTGCGCGCACCACCCGTGGCGAGCTCTGGTCGGTCGAGGTCTCGGCCAGCAGCGGCGCAGATACCGCAAGCACCACCATCGAGAACACGCCACCTGGTGCGCCCACGGTGCTGCTCACGCCCGAGGCGCCTGTGGAGACCCTCGACGGCCTCCTGTGCAGCATCGACACCGCCGCTACCGACGCCGACATGGACCCACTCACCTACAGCGTCTCGTGGACCCTCGATGGCACTCCATGGACCGGCGCTCCCGAGACCACCGACCTCACCGACGACACCATCCCTGTGTCGGCACTCGACGAAGACCAGGTGTGGACCTGCTCGATCCTGGCGAACGACGGCGAGCAGGACGGAGCGCCAGGCGAAGCCAGCACCACGGTCGAGGAGCGCCGGTTCATCCGGGTCACCTCCGGCGCCTTCCACGCCTGCGCCTGGGACGACCTGGGCCGCGTGACCTGCTGGGGCGACGACTCGGACCAGCAGGTGTCGAACACGCCCAGCGACACCTTCGTCTCCGTGGATGCATCTACCCGCCACTCGTGTGGCATCACCGACGCCGGCGCCGTGAAGTGCTGGGGGGTGGCCAACGAGCAGGGTCAGGTCGACAACACACCGACCAGCGCAGGCTGGGCGGTCGTCGGCGCCGCGGGGAACAACAACTGCGCCATCGACACGGCTGGCGCGTTGACCTGCTGGGGCAACGACGACGACGGTCGCAGCAATCCGCCCAGTGGCAGCGACTATGTCGAGGTGGCCGGTGGCGTGAGCTTCCTCTGCGCGAGCGACAGCAGCGGCAGCCTGAGCTGCTGGGGGGAGTACGCCAACGGTGCGGGCGCCGATCCCGGACAGCCTCTCGTGGGCTTGTCGGCGGGCAACCACATGTGCGGCATCCGCCCGTCTGACCGCGGCGCCCTGTGCTGGGGCTTCGAGAGCGACGGACAGACCAGCCCGCCCAGCGACGCCTTCGATGTGGTCACCGCCGGCCAGAAGCACTCCTGCGGCCTGCGCACCGACGGCACCCTCACGTGCTGGGGATCGGACTACGCTGGCGAGTCGGCTGCCCCCTCCGGCACCTTCCTCGACATCTCAGCCGGCAGCCACATCCCACTCGAGGCCGACTACTTCACCTGTGGCGTCGACACCGACCACGAGCTGCACTGCTGGGGCAGCGACACCTATGGCCAGCAGTCTCAGCTTCCCGGCGCCCGGTAGCCCTCCCCTACGAGAGCGTGCATCGCAGCATCCCCACGGTCTCGTGGACCCAGTGGGATACGCGTCGGGTGCCTACATCGGTCTGCGCCCTCGGTCCGGTGTGCGGCCCGACCCCGCCCATCGCTGGACCCTCCGGTGAACCGCTCCACTGCATCGATCTCCCTGCCCCGCCGTCTGCTGTTTGCAGCGGTACCCGCCATCGGACTGCTCGTGCTGGCCGAGAGCGCCGCACGCCTGCTCTGGAGTCCGCTGCCGCCCGCACCGGAAAACGGCCAGGTGCTGTCCGCGCACCCCACGCGCGGCTGGGGACTCGACGGCGCACCCACCGCGTCGGCCGGTGCCGGCTTCCACACCGACGCCCGCGGCCTGCGGCGGGTCGAGCCCACGGGAGCCTCGCTGCGGGCCATCACCACTGGCGACTCCAGCATCTTTGGCCACGGACTCGTGGATGCAGACACCCTGCACGCCTCGCTGCGAGAAGCCCTGGGCAGCCGTGGGGTCGATGTCGACGTCTTCACCGTGGGGGTGCCGGGCTACACGCTGCCCCAGTCCCGAACCACCCTCGATGAGGTGGGCTGGGACCTGCGCCCAGACCTGTTGGTGGTGGGCAACCTATGGAGCGACAACGACTTCCGGGAGGCCGCGGAGCCCGAGGCCCAGCGGTCGAACGCCGCACTCTGGGTGGCCTACTTTGCCCGCCAGAGTGCCTTTTTGGCGTGGCTTTCCCAAGCGGGGGCAGGCTTTGAGCTCCCAGTCGTGGGCTGGATCCAAGGCGATGCACCCGGCGGCAGCCGCCGCGTGCCCCTCGGAGAATACGTCAGCAACCTCGACGGGCTCCTGCGAGACGCGACCGCCCGCGGCGTGAGTATGGTGGTGCTCACCCCCTGCAACCGCGACCTCGCATCGGGCACAGAGCCCCCACCGCGCGGCTGGCCCTGGGATCCGTACTTCGCCGCCGCCACGAAGTGGACCACCCACCGCGGCGTGTTGCACGTGGATGGCTGCACCGTGGCGCGAGAGCGGGGCTTGTCGGGCGACTCGGCTTTCCTCGACGACATGCACCCCACGGGCACCTTGAACCGCGCCTATGCGGATGCTCTCGCACAGGTTCTTGAAGCCTCTGGATGGCCCCAGGAGGCCCTCCAGTCCCACATGCAAGCCCCGCCCCTCGAGGGACCCTGGCCCGACTCCTGGGACACCACGAACTGACCGCGCGCCAGATTCGGATAGCTCCCCAGTCTGCCCCCGGACACCCATGCCCCTTCGACGCTGGCTCAGACACCGGCTGAGACCGCCACCGCCTCCGCAGCCACGGCGCACACGCTTGCCGCCGCTGCCCGTGCTGTCGGACCGGCCGCTCGCAGACGCCGGCCTGCGTACGTTTGACCGCTCCCTCCTGGCGAGCCTCGAGCACCAGGAGGTGCATCCGGGCCTGTTCGAGGTCGACCTGCTCACCCCCGCGGCCGCAGCCCGAGTGCGCGCCGAGCTGCAGGCGGCGCGCGACTGGTGCATTCAGACCGGATGCGTTCCCCCACCGCCCAACTCCATGCACGAAGCGGGCGCAGACACCCATCTGCTCGGACTCGACCAGTGGGCGAGCGGTCTCGCCTCCGACGTCTTGGCCGAGCTTGCCCACCGCCTGCTCCCCGACCACGCGCCCCAGCCCCCGCCTGACGTCCACGCATTCTCGGTGGACTATGGCCCGTCTGGCGACACCGACCTCGCCCAGCACGTCGACGATGCG
Source organism: uncultured Pseudomonadota bacterium (assembly GCA_913044235.1). Taxonomy (GTDB): domain Bacteria; phylum Myxococcota_A; class UBA796; order UBA796; family UBA2385; genus CAJWOS01. Next base: position 1,194 of record CAJWOS010000188.1, on the reverse strand, counting down.
CAGGTCACGGTGAACCTCTGGCTCGGTGGGGATGCGGCCGACAGCGCAGTGGTGTTTGAGGGCGTGCGCTGCCTCATGCACCTCGACATCCCACTCCACAGGACTGAGGAATTCGCCTGGCGCGGCCGTCCAGGCGTGGCCCTTGTGCACGCCGGACTGCATCGACACCGCACGCGAGCAGTGGGCGCGGGACAGCGCGACTCGCTCATCTTCTGGCTGCAAGACCCCGTCGTGCGGGCCGCCCGCTTCGAGGATGCCCAACAGGCACAGTGCCCAGACTGGTGCGGCATCCACGACGCACCGTGAGTCCACGCCCACCCACAGCGATTGCCTGGGGTCCAACCCTGCGGATACGCTTGCCGCTGGACCACCCGCCCCACCCCTGCCGGAGCACCACGATGAGACACCTTGGATGCGCGCTGTCTGCTGTCTTCTGGATCGGTTGCGCGGGGGACTCCGGCTCGAGCACCTCGAAGCCCGACCCGTCGACCACCGAGACCACCACCGGCAGCGGGTCTTCTTCCACCACGGAGACAGACACCGACGCACCACCCCTGCTCGTGCAGCTCGACCCGGTACCCTGCGACTCCGAGGCCGCCGCACTCCCCGACGGGTGGGCCGATGCTCTGACGAACGCCGGACTCACCAAGTGTGCCTCTCCCTTCGGCGTCATCATCGGCGCCGCCGAAGACGTGCCCGACGCCTACATCCGCACCGTGGCCCAGATCGTGGCAGAGCTCCTCGATCCCGACATCGACGGGGTGGCCAACGACACCGCTGTGCTCGAAGCGCTCGCCAACGGACGCAACGTGTGGCTGCCCATGCCCACCAACCAGCGCAGCTGGACCGGTGGCGTCGAAGAGGAGCTCGGGCGCACACTGCGCTCCTACGGCATCATGATCCCGCAGTGGTGGCTGGGACCCTTCCGCGACGACGGACCCGACGACTACGCCCGCGCCGTGATGGTCGAAGAGGTCATCCACGCATTCACCCAATTCGGCTACGGCCGGGTGTACCCAGACGCTTTTGGGGTCAACAGCTGGCAGTCGGTCATCGCGAAAGAGACCACAGCCGCGCAGTGCGACTGGTGGCAACACCCTGAAAACGACTGTCCGGGCCGACCATCCGAAGGCGGCGACTGCTCCGACCCGAGCTGCGACGTCACCGAGTTCTACCAGCAGGTCGTCGTGATGC
>CAJWOS010000187.1 GCA_913044235.1 uncultured Pseudomonadota bacterium | reverse complement strand
CACGGCATTCTCCAGGGTCATCTGCGCCAGCTCGATCAGACAAGCAATCCGACCCGCCACATGCGACTCGATGAACCGCTCACCGTGTCCCGTGGCCGAGATCGCACACGTTTGGTCGTCTGCCCAAGTACCGGCGCCAATGACCGCGGAATCCCCGACCCGCCCCGGCGCTTTTCCGGTCATGCCACCTGTACTCGTGGCCGCGGCCAAGTGACCCGAGGCATCTCGCGCCACGGCACCCACGGTGCCCCCAGCTTCCTCGGGAAGGGAAGCGGAGTGATCCAAGACGATCACACCCCTGGCCATCGCGTCTTCGAGCTGCCGCAAGCGCGCGGCATCATGAAAGACCGCGGGATCGACCAACGCAAGCCCCGCCCGCGCAGCAAACGACTCTGCACCCGCACCCACAAGCAAAACGTGCGGCGAGTGCTCGGCCACCGCCAAGGCGGCCCGGATCGGACTGGCGATGCGCTGCACATCACAGATGGCACCCGCCCGTCGAGTGGCGCCATCCATCACCGAGGCATCCATTCTCTGCGTGCGGTCCGCGGCATAGACGCTGCCTCGTCCGGCGTTGAACACCGGGTCGCCCTCCAGACTCTCCACCGCTGCAACCACGGCCGCCATCGCCGCGCCACCTGCTTCGAGAATGGCCGCGCCCGTCTCGAGGGCGCGCCGGAGCCCGCTCTGCCGCCGAGCTTCAGAAGCCGGGTCGAGGGTGCCGGGCGGTGGAGAGCCGGCTCCACCATGAACAGCGAGGGAAAAGGACATCGGGGACTCCTCGAATCAACCACAACAGCGAGGCGGAACCTGAGTCCGGAACCGGACTCGGGGAGGCGAAGCCTCGACGGGGAGGATAAGCCTTCGTTCTCCCCTCGACCGCCTCCACCCTCCGGCCACCGGCCCTACGAGGACCCGGAGGTACTGGAAAGCACCGGAGCGGCCATGGCGCACGAGTTCCACATCTACATCAAGTCCGATAAGCAGCCCTCGATGAGCAGCATTGCGCGCGCATTGAGCTCGCGCGGCTTCTCGTTCGCCTTCACCGACGACACCCCGCTACACGAACGCGGCACAGATATCGGTCTGTCGGTGGACGGAAACAGCCAGGCTGTCTCGGTTTCCTCCGTGGATGCAGGCAGCCCCACGTGGGCCGAGCTTGCGGCTTCCGCGCAGGATCGGCCCGATGGTGAGACCCTCTTGAAGGTGATGAAGAACACCAACCGGCGCATCACGCTGACCGCCGATGGCGAAGCGAGTCGCTGGGCTCGTGATGTCTCCCGTGGCACGGCGCTCCTCGCGGTCGGTGCCTTCGAGAATGTCGAGAAGAGCTCCCTCATCTTCTACGGCGGCTGAGCCTGTCCACGCTCGTGGGAAGCCTCTGGACCCTCCTCCTCGCTCCGCTGGCGGCTCGCGCAGCACGCTACCGGGGAGTCGGTCGCACCACCCGCACCGGGCTCACCGCCCTGGACTGGGGGCTGGCGCTCGGTCTTGGCGTGGGCATGGCCCTGCTCTGTACCATCTGGCTCTCCCCATTCACGGTGCCGGGCTCGCGGGTGCTCGGCTCGCCCGACTTCGGTGAGTACTGCTGGCACACCGGGCTGTACGTCTTCGACGCCATGCACGAGTGGGGGGTGAACCGGGCGAAGCTCGCCGGGCTCCCTGCCGGCCTCCTCGCGCCCCAAATCGGCGTGATGGACAGCCTCTTGCTCAGCGCAGTGGGCAGCCTCGCCGTGATCGTGGGGGCGGTCTACATGTGGGCCCGCGCGCTCCATGGCCGCACTGCTGGTGTCGCCGCCGCTGTGGTCCTTGGGGCCATCGGTCCACTCGCAGCCCTGGGGCGAATGGTCACATTCTACCCACCGGTCACTGCCGGCCTGGCGCTCGCCTCGGCCGGTGCGGCCTGCGCCCTCCGCTGGCGTACCCCACTCACCATCGCCCTGGCGAGTGGCGGTGCCGGCGTCGCACTCCTGGTCGACCAACGCGGTGTTTTGTGGGCCCTACCCGCGATCGGCCTCGCCACGCTCGCCACCATCATCGGTCCCCACAAGCGCTGGCGGGGCTTCAGCCTCCGTCTCGCCGCACTCGTCCTGCCGCTGCTTCTCGCCTGGAACCTTGGCCAGTGGTCCTACTCGCCCAAGTCCCGCTCCCTGGAAGGCCAGGTGGCGATTTACGACGAGCTCCGACAGCGCGGGGTTCCGGTGCCGTCCCAGCGACCCTTCGCCGACTCCACCAAGGCATATGTGTTCGGCCACTCCGATCCCCGCAACCTGCCCTACACCCTCGCCTACATCCGCCAACAGGGCACATACGTGCCTTCCTGGTACCACGAGCTTCCCGAGGTCCGCTCCGGCTGGCAGCGCTCCGGAGCCGGCTGGCTCGTGCCGTTCGGGGGTGCACTATTGCTGGCCGTGTTCGGGCTTCGACGTAGGCCTCTGCTGCTCGCCGCGCTGGCCGGCTCGTGTCTCCCGTTCGCCCTGTCGATGCAGGGAGCGGTCGTCATGAAGATGAGCAACCTGCGCTTCGTGGCGAGCGCAATGGTCTTTTTGCCGGTCGTGCTGGGTGTGGGGGCTGGAGTGCTCATCGACGGTGCCCTGAAGACCCGCGGTCCCCGCCGCGATGCACCCGGTCGGCTCGTGACTCTCGCGGTGCTCGTGGTGGTGGGCGTGTGTGCCATCCTTGGCGTGCCGCCAAACCGCCTGTCGCCCGATGCCACCTGGCGCACCGCCTATGCCAACGGCGAGTCGGCGTTCAAGACCGCTCTGACCATTCGCGACAGCCGCAAGACCACCAAAGACGCTGGGATGCAGATGTGTGCGTTCGGGCTCACCCAGGTGGAAGGCGACGGCACGCTCGTGGGCCTCTTGCCCGGTGGCGGATCCGAGGTCGAGCCCTGGAGCCTCGACCTCCCGTAGCTGTGGGCCACTCAGCCGGGACCCGTCTCGGCGCAGGTGGCTTCTGCACGAGCACACCAGGTATCGACCGGCACCGGCGCCGTCTCGGAGTAGCCCTCAGGCAGCCAGAGGATGCCGCGGGTGGTGCGGTAGTACACCTGCCAGTGGTAATAGCCGTGAAATGCGCGAGCGTCGTCGGCCATCAACCGACTGTAGCCCAGCACTGCGTCGCCGTAGGCATCAGTCGGGTTGTAGTGCCAGAGTGCCTTGCGGAGGTTTTCCGGCGCTCCGTGCGCCACAAGGTGTCGTGCTGCGGCGCGAATGGCGTCCTGGTTCGACTCGATGTCACCCTCACCGAAGCGATCCCAGGTCTCGGGAATGAACTGCATCGGTCCCTTCGCCCCCGCCGAGCTCGTGCCGCGCAAGCGTCCCATTCGGGTCTCCACGAGATGGATCGCAGCGAGCACATGCCAGGGTACGCCAAACTCCGCTTCGGCCGAGCGGTACAGAGCTAGCAGCTGATCCGGAGCAGCGGCAGCCGCGATCCGCCAGGCGGGCACGGTGCGGCGCGCACGGGTCACGGTGGCCGCGATGCGTCGGGTGGCAAACAGGTTGGTGTCGTAGATGGCCCGCACATCCTCAGGAAGCACAGCCGCCACTTGTTCGGCCTTTGTGGAGTCGTGGATCAGCACTCGATAGATGCGCTGCTGCCGGTGCCCTTCTTCCTTCTGTACTGCGGCGGTGACCCCATCAGAGCGCAGGATCCGCTCCGCTTGCGTGAGCTGCGCTGCGAGCGCTGCCGGCGTGTCGGCAACGGCCGGCGGCTGCGGCCCCGCGATGGCAGCGAGCATCGCCAGTCGCACTGCGAGCAGCAAGGTTGCGGTCACCAGGGCAACGCCATCGGACCCGCGAGGTCGTCTTCTTCCACGGGGAGACTGCCGCCGAGCACAAAGCGACCGAACAGGCCACGGAAGTCCTTGTAGGCCTGGTCGACCCGCTTAAGCTCCTCGGCCGACCGCGCACGCGCCAGCTCCACCACGAGTCCTTCGCTCAAAATTCGTATCAGCACCGCCATGCGCTCTGGCGGGACCGCAAGCTGGTCGAGCTCAGACGCGAAGATCTGGGAGATGGCATCCTCGAGCAGATCCGTGGACTCGTCGTAGAAGTCGGCGACTCGACGGCCAAGAGCACTGTCGTGGTTGGACAACGCCAGGGTCTCGACCACAAATGCCGCTCCACCGTGGAGATCCCGAATCGCTTCCCATGCGGCGTCGAGGGCTTCGAGCGCGCTCACCACCCCACCATCGCCACGATCCGCTCGCTCACTGAACCGCCGGTGCAGCTCACGAAAGAACGCCTGCTGCGTCTCGACGAACAGGTGGTCCTTGCTGTCGAAGTGGTAATGCAACAGGCCTTTGCTCACACCGGCTTCGCGAGCCACCGCGCCCATGCTCGCCCCGGCAAACCCCGACTCCGTGAAGAGCCGGCGAGCGGCCCCCAGAATCCGACGGGTGGTCTCGACGCCCCTGGAACGCGGGCGGCCCGCACCCGAAGCGTCCGTCGACGATGCAGTGCCGGTGGGATCGTTGGCCATTGCGCCTCTCCTTGGCATTCTTCCCTAACGAGAAAACTGGCCCAGTGGCCAGTCCACCATGCGGTTGGCGCGCACGGCAGCCGCTGGTGCGATCGTTCGGCAAGGGGTCAGGGCACGTCCATCCGCTGCACCCGGATGGTCGTCAGGACCCAGGTCACGATGGTCCACACCACCAGCGCCCCCACCCGCTTGGGCTCGAAGCCCACATCCCAGTCCTTCCACGCCTGCAAGGCGGTGCCCGGCAAAAAGTCCCGCACGATGGGGGCCCAGTCGGTCCCGAGCTGGCCAAGGAATCCAAGCAGCGTGCCCAGCAAAAAATCAGCCATCAGGTAGAGCGCCAGACTCACCACCACGCCTCCCACACTGCGGGAGAACGACGCCACCAGGAGTGTCATGGTGATCAGGCCCAGATCGGAGAGCCAGCTCATCGCAAAGCCCATGAGATGGCCTGTGATGGCTTCTTCCATGGGAAACATGATGGCGCCACCGACCAGCGAAGCAGCCGCGGTCACGCCCAGTGTGGCGATCGAGAGCACCGACAGTGCAGCGACCTTCGCGAACACGACCGACCACCGAGGCACCGGCCGCACCAAGATCTCCCGCAGCGTGTTTTCTTTGAGCTCACCCGACAGAGTGCTGGCACCCGCAAGGGCGATCAAAAGAGGCAGAACGAAGAAGTTGCGGGCCTGTAGAGACCACGCCACACAAGTGGCCCAGTCCACCGTCAGCATCGAGGCCGCCGGGGTGCCGTTGGCGTTGATGTTGTCGGCGGCACGCGAGGCCATCTCCAGCCCACCGACCGCGAGGAGGCCCACCGCCAAAGCCACCACCAAGGCTCCTCGACCGGACCAGCGACCGAACACGGCCACGATCTCGGCCCGAATCATGGCCAACATATGAGGGGGCATCAGGTGATCTCCTTGCTGGTGAGCGAGAGGAAGAGCTGTTCGAGGTTGCGCTCCTGCGGCACGAGCGCAGTGACCGCCACACCGGCGGAAACCAGACGCGCGTTGAGCGCAGCAGGCTCCACGCCCGCGAGAAGCACCCGAAGCCGACCACCCAGCCCATCTCCGTCGAGCTTGACGTCGTCCATGGCCTCAAGGGCCGAGCAGAGTCCGGCTCGATCGCGTGCACCGACCTCAACCGCCGTGACCCCGCCTTCGCCAGCCACGAGATCGTCGACCTTTCCTTCCGCAATCATCCGGCCATGCTCGATGATGCCCACACGACCACACAATTTTTCGATCTCATCCAGGAGATGAGAGCTGATGAAGATCGTGAGCTGGGTGCTCTTGGCAAGGTTGTCGAGGAGATCTCGCACCTCCTTCATGCCCCGGGGGTCGAGCCCATTGGTGGGCTCGTCAAGCACCAGCAGCTTGGGACGCCCCACCAGCGCCCGCGCGATCCCCAGGCGCTGTCGCATCCCGAGGGAAAACGCGCGCACGGGCTCAGACTCGCGCCCCCACAACCCCACCAACTGCAAGGCCCGGTCGATATCGGACCGATCGCCTTTGCCCGCAAATGCGGCTGTCCGCTCCAAGTTTCCCCGCGCCGACATCCAGTCAAAAAACCGCGGCGTCTCCACCATCGCCCCCACATGGGCGCGCTGTCGAACTGGATCGGTCTCTCCAAAAATCCGCACATTGCCCGCGTCTTTTCGAATCAAGCCGAGAATGCAGCGAATGGCGGTGGTCTTTCCTGCACCATTCGGCCCGAGAAAGCCATAGACGTCACCGGGCTGCACCTGAATGCTGAGTTTGTCGACCGCGATCCGGTCACCGAACCGCCGGGTAAGGCCATCGGTGACGAGTGCGGGAGTCGCCGTTTCCACGCGACCTCCTATAGTGAGAGCGCAGTCCGCATATGTGAGGTGGTCCCATCGGTCGAGTCTTCGCCAGTCGAGTGCACGTGTTTTGCGCACGCCGGAACCTTCATGATCGCAGGCTTTTCGGGTCAATCAGGCATGCGCACAAACGTTTCGGGCCGACGTTGTGTCTCTGGATCGGAGGCTCGGTCGGCTGTATACCGGCCGACCGCAGCAACGAGCTGTCAACCATCGGGTTCAAGCCCGTTCCGTCCATTCCCGATGTTCACACCCAGGATGGCTATTCCGGTGAAGATGTCATTCTGAGCGGAGTGGTGGCGGTCCTGCCGCGCAGTCCCGGCAGCGACTGGCTCCTCGTGCAAGACCCCATCGGCGGCGAGTACGCGGGCATCGAAGTCCACCTCCACCATGGCTTTCCCACACTTGAGATTTCGGTCGGCGACGTCCTGACCATCCGCGGGCGCGTCCAGTCCAGCAGCGGCCGGATGGTGCTTTTGGTCTACAATATCGAAGATATCGAGGTGACCGGTCAGACTGAGATCGAGCCGTCCCGCCCAGGACCGGTGGCCGACTGGGAGCCCTACAATGGTGTGGTGGTGGCCCCAGGCGCCGCCGAGCTGCTCGACTGTGGCGAGACCGCCGGATGGGTGCGTACAGACCTCGATATGGACCTCAATCTCTCCTACCTGACCGATCCCATGGTGCTGGGACTCGGTCCAACCTCTGATGAGATCCGAGGGGTCGTGCACGGCTCGGGCGACGCTTGGCTGCTTTCCCCTCGGTCTGCGGTCGAGCTCGGTCCCACACCGCCCCTCGAGGGATGTCCCATCACCGTGACCGACGCCCGCATCACTCAACACCGGGGTCGCTTCGTTGCGCCGGATGTTGTGGTCACGGCCGTACAGCCCGACGGCACCCGAGCGTTCGTTCAAGATCCCGGTGGCGGTCCGCTCTCCGGCCTCGAGCTGAGTGGTCTCCCCGGCGACTTGAGCCACCTGTTCGTGTCCGACGAGGTCACCGTTGGCGGACTGCTGCGCCAGACCGACGGCCCCGTTGTGCTCACGGTCACGCACATCGGCCCGCGCAGCGAGAGCGAAGGCGTCTCCACCGACACGCCCGACGGCGAGTCCTGGACCGATTGGGATGGCGCGCTTGTGTCGATCGGACCGCTGGAAGTGAGCGACGCCTCAAACACAGGCCGCGTGGAAACCACCGCCGGAATCGAGCTTGCCGACCCCCTGCTCCAGGATGCATCCCTCCCCGACCGCGGCACTTGGACCGTTCAGGGAGCCCTTCGGGTCGACCTGCGCACCGAGCCCGCCACCCTGCAGCTGCTGCCCCGCTCCGCCGACGACTGGACCGCACACGACTGAGGCCCAAAGGCCTTCAGCGCCCCTTCGCCTGCACCGCATCACGACATCGCGACGATGCTTCGGCCACTTTGGGATCCTTGCCGGCACCCCGCTTCAGCAGATTGACCAGAAACGGCCAAGCTTCTTCACAGCGGTCGGCCTTGTACAGCATCCATCCAGCCATGGCCCAGGGACGGGCATCATGGGGCATCGTACGAGTGGCGGTCTGGTAGTGGACCGTCGCTTCATCGATCCGGCCAGCTCGCTCGTGCGCAACCCCCAGCCAAAGGTCGAGATCGGGTGCCTCACTGCCATGCCGGCGTGCTGCTTCGAGATGCACAATGCCCTGGTCCGGGTCGCCCCCCTGGGTCTCGGCAAGCGCGAGGAGGTAGTGGAGGTTCGGATCATCCGCCGCGACTGCGAGCCCTTCTCGTGCAGCATCCCGCATGGAGTCCACGTCACCCTGGAGCGCATGGACCGCCACAACGATCCGCCACCCGCGGGCATCTTGATCGTTTAAGGCAAGCAGGCGACGCGCCAGCAGGAGCGCCTCGTTGCCATCAGATGCATCGAGGGCCATGGCTGCCGCATTGAACAGCGCTGTGGGATGGTCGGGCCACCGCTGCAGCACTCGGCGGGTGGTGGCCCGGGCGGCATCCACCTGCCCCAGCTCGGCTTGCACGAGCGACAACGAAATCGCAGCATCGACCATGTCGGGCTCCCGCTCCACCAGATCGAGCAGCCTTGCCATGCGCGCGCTCGGTGGAAGGGTCTCGGCTGCGTGCAGCGCCGACAGGGACTCGATGCGATCTCTCGGGTCCGGCGGATCCTCGGGGGGCGTGACCGTGGTGGTGACGTAGCCCAGAGCCTCCAAGGCCGCAGTAGTCTCGGCGTCAAGCGCAGCGGGCTCAGGCAGCGCATCTCCCTGCCACTGCTCCACCACCTCCGCCAACAGATCGACCTTTGGCGAGACAGTGCCATCCACCCACTGAACCACGGTGATGCGTGCACCTTCTTCGCGCCGGACAGTCGCGTCTTGCGCCATCGCCATCGGACTCCAGCCAAAGTGGAGCAGCGGGAAGAAGGTCTCGGCATAGACCGGCGCGTGATCGGTCTCGACCCCCTCGACCAAAGGCTTCAGAGACTGGCCATCGGCTGTATACGCCACATCAGCCCAGCCGGTGATGGTCGGGGCGATGTCGACCCCACTCACCGGGGTCTCCACCACTCGTGCAGCACGGGGAGCATCGGGTACCGGCTCGAGCTGCAGGGTTGTGTCGACCCCTTTGGGCCGACGGTGAGCCTGACGACCCGGACGCGATGCCACGGTCGCCTCCCCCGACAGTCCGCCTGGCGGACGAATGATCAGAGGGACTCGAGTGACCGCCGGTCCAAGCAGCACTCCGTGCTCCCGTTCTCCCCCTTCCCACAGCCCCTCGCCGTGGTCGGAAGTCACGATGATGAGGGTCTGGTCGTCGACCGTGTCGAAGAGTCGAGAGAGAACCTTGTCCGCATATGCGATCTCTCCCCGATACGGGTCACCCTCCCAGCCGGGATGGTGGTTCCAGGGCGTGTGCGGGTCGTAGACATGCACCCAGGCGAACCGAGGCTTGGGGTCTTTGCCCACAGATCGCCACCACGCAACCGCCGCGTTGACCACCTCGGCACTCGGCAGCTCGACCTCGCCAAAGGCGCCCACTCGGGCCACCTCCTGTGGATGGAACGGGTCGCGATAGGTCGCAAAGCCGCGGTCCAATCCCCACGCACCGTCGAGGACGAAAGCCCCGACGAAGGCGGCTGTCTGATACCCCTCCGCAGACAGCGCTTCAGCGGCCGTGGGCACGTGTTCAGCCAGTGCAAAGCCACCATTGTCGCGAAGGCCATGGTTCTTTGGATACATCCCGGTCAGCATCGACGCATGAGACGGCAGCGTGAGAGGGGTGACGGCATGGGCCTCTCGAAACAAGACGCCCTCGCGAGCCAGTGCATCGAGCGCAGGCGTCGCCGCGTGCGGATCTCCGTAAGCCCCAACCCGATCCGCCCTCAGCGTGTCGATTGTGACCAGCAGAATGTCGGGTCTGGGGTCTTCCTCCGGCGGCATGGGAATCGGTTCCGGGTCGCTGCCACATGCCAACCCCAAGAACAGAACCCCCACGATGCGCACAAGACCTCCCCCGAGGCATGTAGAACACCCTGGGACTCTCGCACTGCGCAGTGCGGGCCTGCGCTCGATTCGTTGCAGCTCGTGCACGGACACTTCCGAGTTCTGGCCCGTGGGAATCCTGCTCTCGTCCGGCACCGAAGAGGCAGGGGCCACCGCCGATGCGCTGCAGTCTACCCTGCAGATGGCGCTGCATGGTCGGCTTCGGAAGAATCGCAACCAAAGGCGAAGCTCGGGCCCCCACGATGCACACCACACACAGTGCGTGCGCGCCTGTGGGTTCCCACACGTCTCGCCAGCCATCGCGCATCGTCTGCGCCGCGGTGAGGGTCCGGGAGGGCTCCGTACTACGGCCTCGACCGCCCGCACTTCCAGCACTCGCCAAAGTGCGCATCGACCTCCGCCCCGCAGGAGCAGAGCCAGTCCGGGCCATCCGGCACACTCGCAGCATCCCACTCGGCGATCAGTGCCCGCGCGCGACCGGCATGCCGATCCACGACCCAGAGCGCCGGCCAGGTGTCCATCGTGGGAAGCGCACCGCTCAGTCCGCTCCGATGCTCCCCGCGCAGCTCCACCCTCAGACCGTGTGCGACCAGATGATCCCGCACAAGGTAGGCATCTGCGGGTCCGGTGCCGCGATAGACACACACCCGATTCACAAAACTCTGCGCCATCCGTTCTCCGCTCCGCTCCCTCCCTTTACCGGATCGCGCTCCTCAAGGAAGACTGCATTTCGACCGCGCGAGCCAGAGGCGGCGTCCAAAGGTCTCCATCCGCTTGCACCATCGCCCAAGCGCATTTCCCACCAGATTGCGCTACAACCTATGGCTCGCCCATCCGATGGCACACCTGATGAATGGCTTCCCCAAATCTTCCCGCCTCGCACTTCTCACCTATGCACTTATCGGTGGGGCCTGTGGTTCCGGGGGGCCCGAGCTTCCTCCGGTACCGAGTGCCGAAGAACGGCTCGAGACCGCCAAGCTAATCGACGAAGCTCGAGGCTTTGACCCCTTCCTCATCGGCATGCCGCTGAGCAAAGTGGTCAATGTGGGCAAGCCAGACAGCTACCTCTACGTGGAAAATGGGGTGCGGCTCTCGACCTACCGGAAGACCCGGATGATCGTGAAGATCGGTGGCACCAACTTCCCCGACATCTCGTTGTTCTTCGGCAAGGCCAAGGAAATGCAGATGTACCGGTTCTCGCGGTCGCTCGACGACGAGATCAACGATGCGCGCGCAAGTGCCGGCCCCAAGGGGCTCGATATCGCGGAAGGCGAAGAAGAAGAGCGACTCGAGGCTTTCCGAGACCTACACAAAGCCGGCTGCGAGAGCGCGGCCGGGAAGTTCGCTGAAGTCTGGGGACGCGGAACGCCCCAGGGGTTCACGAAGCTCGTGTGGCAGGGCAACGAGGTGCAGGCAAGCTGGGAATACACCGACATCCGTGGCGTACCGGTCTGCTTGGTTGAGGTTCGCGCGGTGAATCCGCGCTGAGCCCGCGTATCCACGGCGCTCCATGCACCGCGGAAGCGTATTGGTATCGCCCCGGCGTTCCCTGTCTCTTGCGCATGATCCGCCACGGAGCACGCCGGCGGAGCACACGGTTCCTGCTTCGCAGACGCGCGCCGGGTACACTGCCGCTGGCATCCAAGGAGCAGTCCGTGTCCGCAGCCGCCCTGCCCGTACGCATCATTCGAGCGTTTCTAAGCCCAGCCATCCTGGGCATGGTCACCAAGATCTACATCCCCATGCTCTTTCCCATCACCTTCCTCATCTGGTTGGTGGCGGCCACGATCGATGGATGGCTGGGACTGGCCGGTGGATTCTTGCCCAGTCCCGCAAACTACGGAGTCGCTGTGGCATTTTTTGTCACGGGCGCGGTCTGGTGGCTGTGGACCTACGAACAGCTCACCCGAATGGGAGAAGGCAGCCCGAGCCCCACCGCTGGCCGCACCCAGAAGCTGGTAGTCCGCGGAATCTATGCCTACTGCCGCAACCCATCGATCTGGGGCAAGCTCTTCGGCGTGTGGGCAGTGGGGATCGCCATGAACTCCACCACCTTCGTGTTCGGACTCGTTCCGCTCCTTGTGATGGGCTCTCTCATCGAAAAGGTGGTCCGTCAGGAACCCCAGCTCGTGGAAGTATTCGGACCTGACTACGAAGACTACCGCAAGCAGGTACCGCTGTTTTTCCCATGGGGAATCATCATGCCGAGCCGCCGGTACCGCGGACCAGCCGCCGACTGACCCGGCGAAATTGCGATGGACTGCGTGCCGCGCCGCCCGCCATCGGACCGAAGAAACCGTTGCTACCCGATCCCGGCAGCAATGACGGGTTGCCGGTGCCCCATGCCTGTGGGAGACTGTTAGCGTTACTCGCATGCCGCTTCGAACGCTACGGACCCCGTCCAGCGCGCGGACCAGCCGGGAGACCCACGGATGGACATCACCCTCATCAACCCCCCCGAGAAGCTTCGCGTCTGGGCGGGCA
>CAJWOS010000186.1 GCA_913044235.1 uncultured Pseudomonadota bacterium | reverse complement strand
CTGGCTTGGTCGGGCTGAAACCCCCCCCACGCCCAGCCGACGGCGAGCAGGCCGGCGCCGATGAGCAACATCAAGAGTTCCTGCGCGTGTTCGCGCTGTTCGTCCTCATCGATGATGGCCAGCTGCGCTGCGGCCAGCGAAGCAGCTGGGGTCTCGGAGTCTAGCGTGCGGAGAGCGGGGGACGACATTTCAGTCTCACGGGGAGATGGACAAGCGGAAAGTCTCGGAGGGATAGCGGCGCCCTTCTGGAGGCGGAACGAACCGGAGGTTGGCCGTCCGCGGAAGCGCGCTCTCGATCGTCTCGACGTACAGGCGCTCACGAAGCACCTTCGGATCTCGGCGATACTCGGCGTACAGGTCTTGCCACGCAGCGGCATCGCCGCGTGCGCTGCCGAGCACCTTTGCCGCATAGGCCTCAGCATCACGCAGCTGCTGGTTGCGCTTGGCCTGGGCCTTGGGACGCGCGCGCTCGCGATGCCTGCGGGCCTCGGTCACTTTGGTTTCCATGTCAATGAAGGCGTTCTGCACTTCTTCGAACTCAGCCTGGACCTGCCTGGGGGGGCCGAGGTCGGTCACTTCAATGGAGATCAAGTCAATTCCAGCCTGTGCTCGCTCCAAGCGAAGCTGAGCGCGCTGCACCACGTCGAGGATGAAGCGGGCCCGGCCCTCGGCGAGCAGGTCGTCAACCTCAATCTCACCCATGGTGCGGATCGCGGCCGCTTTGACCGATGACTTGAGGACTTCCTCGGGCTGGGACTGGAACAGGGCGAAAGACACCGGGTCACCGATCTGGTAGCGCGCGATCATCTGTACTTGAACGATGTTCTGGTCACCGGTGAGCGCGTAGCCCTCACTGGTTGGGTCGATGGTGGGTCCGGAATAGTTTTCACTGCGCCCGCTTGCGTGTAGGTCGGAGATCTCAAGCTCGTAGACCTTCTTCACCTTCACACGAACGACCTCGTCGATGGGGCGGGGCAACACATAGTGCAGGCCCGGAAGGAGCTGTGCAGCGGCAGCGTCACCGGAGAGGGCACCGAAGCGCAGGACCAGGGCCACTTCGTCAGAGCGCACAACGGTCACGCCAGAAAGCAGGTAGGCGAGCAGCAGCAGTGGCGTTCCCCACCGCACAGCCTTCAGCAGTCCAGCAAGAGACGATGATGTGGGCTCCTCTGCCGCCGAGGACTCGGATGAGTCATCGCCTGGTGGGGTGGTCGCGGGGCCGCTCATCGGGACCCCTCCTGCAACAGATCGAAGGGGGGGCTGTCGGTGCGGAGCACGATCGAGGACTTGCCACTCAACATCTTGCTCATCGCGTCGAGCGACCGGGTGAAGCGATAGAACTCCGGGTCGGCACTGTGTGCCTCGGCATAAATGCGAGCGGCTTCGGCCTCGGCCTGCCCCCGAATGCGGGCGGCTTGTTCCTCGCCCTCGGCGCGAATCTGTGCGACCTCAAGTGTGGTCTTCGAGCGGATGGCATCTGCTTCACGCTCTCCCTCAGCCCGGTACCGCGCCGCATATTGCTTGCGCTCTGCCCGCATCTGGTCGAACACGAACTTGGTGTTGCCCTCGGGTAGCGAGAGACGCTCCAGGCCTACCTCTTCGATGGTGACGCCATACTTTTCTCCGGCCTTGGACACCACGTTGTCCATGATGGCCTTCTGAATCTCGGTCGCTTTGAGGTCGGCTTCATCCGTCGAGACCAGCGCACTGAGGTCGTATGCACCAAGGACGGAGAGCTTGGCGTTGGTGACCAGCCCGTCCAGCTTGGCATCTGCGCTCTCGATGCTGCCGAGGCTCTGGTAGAACCGAAGGGGATCGGAGATTCGCCACACTACGTACGTCAAGACGATGACGTTCTTCTTGTCGCGGGTGAGCATCTCGGTGTGCCGGGTTCGCAGCACGCGGTTGCGTCCGTCGAGGAGCACGACGCGATCAATCGGCGGCGGGAGTCGCGTGTGGAGCCCAGCCTCAGTGACGACCTCGACGGGGCGGCCGAGACGAACGAGAATGGCCACGTTCCCTTCGCGCACCTGCCAGGTGAACGCGAAAAAGGCCAATCCGAACAGAAGGACCGCTCCGATACTGTAGCGAAGGAGGTTGTTGTTCATCGTGAGGCTCACTAGTTGTTGAGAATCCAGACCGCACCACCATCCCGCTCGATTCTCGAGTCGACGATGTAGTGGGGGTCCTTTTCCAGTACGGACTCGAGGGTCTCGAGGCGCTTGCGGTAGCGGTACACGTCGGGTCGAAGCTTGTACTCGGTGTACAGGGCCTTGAAGGCGGTGGCTTCGCCGTTGGCGGTGGCCAAGCGGGTCACTCGTTCGGCCTCGGTCTGGAGGGTCTTTTGGAGTGCTGCGGCGCGGGCCCTCGGGAGCTCGGACTCGCGGTCCGCCTCCGCATCCAACTTGAAGGTTCTGCGGTCGAGCTGTGCGGCCACCACGGCCTGGTATTCCTCAGCCACCGCGACCGGTGGGTGGAGCCCCCACAGGTTGAAGGCCACCACTTCGATCCCGAGGTTCTTTTCGTCTGCAAGAGCCTGGATCTCGCCGTGCATATGCTCCGAGAAGCTGGAGATGTCTCGAGACAACACCAGGTCGAGGGGCTTGTTGGCAGTGGCTTCCATCAGGGCGCGGTATGAGAGGGTTTGAAGGGCCAGGGTGGGGTTCTGGCAGTTGTAAAGCCAGTCATGGACATCGCCCACTCGATAGACCACCTCAGCGTTGATGGTGAGCAGATCTCGGCCGTCGCCGAGGAGCAGGTTGAACTCCTTTTCGGCGTGGTACTGGGTCCACAGGGCGTCGGCACCGGCCTTGGGATCGGTGTAGCCCAAGGGTACACTGCGTACGCGTGTCACGTCGACGCGGCGAACCTGATCGAAGGGCCAGGGCAGTCCAATGACCACGCCGGGCTGAAGCACGGAGTCGGCGTCGACCTTTCCGAAGCGCTCTCGGACGGCCAACTGGGAAGCGTCGACGATCACGAACGACGACAACGCCCACACAACGAGGGTGAAGCCGGTCAGGACCGGCAAGGCGACCGAGCGCAGAAAGTCCAGTACCCAGGAGCTGCGCACATCGACATCGAAGGTGGCTTCGATGGCCAACAACACACTCTGGATCGGGTTGTACGACGATCCCAAGAAGCGTGCCGAGACGAGGTCGGCGCCGAAGTCTGATGGGGAGACGGTAGGGGCGAAGAACGCTTGAAGGCCGCGCAGGACCAGCTCGAGTGCCAAGACACTCGGAACGGCCAGGAGAAGAAGGGCTGTGGGGCCAGTGACCGTCTCGAGGAGCTCGACTGGGACAAAACATGCCCCGGTGCCAATCAGCCCCAGGATGGTGCCGACTCGGCAGACTTTCGCGAGGCCTCCATCATCCGCCGAGCCCGACTGCGAGCGAGATTCAAACCAGATCCCGAGCAAGAGCATCATGACGGTGGCGCCAGCCAACAGCAGTCCGGGACTGCTCAAGAAGGCAGGCGTGTCCCATGGAACCAAGAGGTCGCGGGTCAGGATCTGGTAGCCAACAACCGACTCGGAGAGAACCAGTGCGCCCAAGCCCAAGCGCGCCGCGGCGAGATACTGACCTGCGTCTTCGCCGTTCTTCTGTTGACGCAGGGTTCCCCCGGCGAGCACCAATAGCAACAGCCAGTGCACAGACGCTGCAAAGAGGATGGGCTCACCCAGGTATGACCCCAGCCCGAGCAGTGTGAGGGTGACAACCAGCACACCGGCCAGGGCGAGTTGGAGAGAGCGGTTGGGCATCGACGGGCTCTTCATAGGCGGGCTTCCACAGGTGGAATGCGTAATCCACGCTGCCTAATCGAGATCGCAACTTGGTTGCAAGACGGACGGGCGAACTTCTCGGTGACGGGTTTCCGCTCGCGCAAGCGGAAAGTCCGAGAGCGTAGCGAGTGTTCGCGCTGCTGCGTGCTCGCCTACTGGCGATGAATGCGCCAGACCGTCACGCCGCCACTCGCGTCGAATGCTGCCAAGCAACGGTCGTCGGGTCGCCACGCCAGTCCGCCAATCAGCTCGCCCACGAACGCCGCTCCAATGGCCACACCGTTCCCGCCACTCTGGAGTGACCACGCCACCACGCCACCATCGCGACCGCCAGACGCAATCCGACGGCCTTGGTGGGCAAAAGACAGTGCGGTGATCGGCTGGACATGCATCTCCAGCTCACCGGGACGGGTGCCCTCGGGACCGCTTCCGGCAAAGTTCCAGACCGTGACGGTCTTCCCGCCGCCGGTAGCCAGCAGGCTTCCAGACTGATCGAAGGAAAGGTTCGAAGGCTTGCCCGGGTAGCCGTGCATCATCGAGTCTTCTCCCGTGGAGCGTCGCCAGAAGTGCACGGAGTTGTCCTGGCTTCCGCAGGCCACGATGTCGCCATCTGGACTCAGGATCAGCGAAACCAGGGATCCCTTCCACTCAAGCTTCTGAGCCAGTTCCCCAGAAGTGGCCTCGAAGAAGCTCACACGTCCGTAGCAGGCCGTAGCCAACTGCTCTGCGCCGGACCAGGCGAGGGCACTGACGGTGCTTGGGTGGTCGTCGGACTGCCAGAGCAATGTACCGCTGGCGTCGGAGACGTAGACCCGCCGCGACATCGCCGCGGCCAGTTGATTCCCATCGGACGACCAGGCGAGGTGCTCCACCCAGCCTCGGCCGAGGTCGATCGTGTGGCGAACCGCACCGTCGTCAGCACCACAAATGTGGACCTGACCATCTTGCCCGGCGGTAGCGAAACGGTCTCCATCAGGGTGCATGGCCATCGCGAGAAGCCCGCTGCTGTGAAGCGCACGCTTCTGCCAGCGAATTGTGCCAGACGTGCCTTCGAACCCGAAGACACTGCCTGCAGCATCTCCAACCACCAGTAGAGCCCCATTGAGCGCCCAATCGCCGGCGATGGCGTAGTCGTCTACGATGGCCGACCAGCCTGGGCGCAGCGCGCCTCGTGCAGTTTGATCACTCATACCAGGCACTCGTCGAAGCCCTGTCGAATGCTGGCTTCATCCAGGTTGCGGCCGATGAACACAAGCTGGCTTCGGCGCACTTCGTCGCCCCAGGGCCGCTCCGGCTGTCCATCGAATAGCATGTGTACGCCCTGGAAGACGAAGCGATTTGCTTCGCCCGCAAGGCTGATGAACCCTTTCATCCGGAAGATATCCACACCGCTCTCGCGGAGCAGCTTGCCCAGCCAAGCATTGATTTTGTCCGAGTCCACGTCGCCGTCGCGCTCGATGGCGAATGAGCCGACCTCGTCGTCGTGCTCGTGTTGTGCAACCCAGGTGCGTTCTGCCTGGACAGGAACCACAGCATCGTCGGCTGTGTTGAGGAGCTGAATGTCGAACTCTTCTGCCGTGTGCTGGGCAAAGAGTCCGAGCTGCATTGGTGCGTCAACCTGGAGAAAGAAGGACTTGTGCCCGGACGCCTGCAGCTGGAGGTTGATGTGTTTGTCGATCGGAAGATCGGCGTCTGGAAGCAGTGCCTCTGCCTCCTCAGCGTAGCGACGTACACACCACTCGGCCCCTTCTCGAAGCTCGGTATCGGAGGACCCTTGGTTGGCCACCGCCACCAGAGACATCTCGGGATCGGGCCCTTCAGCGAGACGCAGCGCATAGCGGCCGGGCTGTAGGGTGTAGGTTCCGGTCCACTCGAACGGGTACTCTGGCTCCAGGAAGGAAGGGCGCCGCTCAAGCATCGAGTCCAGGTCGAAGGCGCTGAGGTTGAGCACCGTCTCGATGGGAATGTTGGCCTTTTCACTTCGTACCACCCGGGCCATCCGGTTCATGTCGCGGAGTCGGGCCTCCAGCTGGTCGAGTCGGTCGTGGTCCGCGAGGTCGGTCTTGTTCAAAACCAACACGTCGGCGAAGGCAATCTGTTCGGTGCTCTCGTCGCTGCGACCGAGTTGTTGCTCAATATGGCCGGCATCCACGAGAGTGACGATTCCATCCAGCGCGAATTCGGCGCGAATCTCGTCGTCCATGAAGAAGGTTTGCGCGACGGGGCCGGGGTCGGCGAGCCCTGTGGTCTCGACCAAGACGTAGTCAAACTTGTCGCGGCGCTTCATCAGGTTTCCGAGCACGCGAATCAGGTCGCCGCGCACGGTACAGCAGATGCACCCGTTGGACATCTCGAAGATCTCTTCATCGGCATTGATGACCAGAGCTTGGTCGATACCGACCTCGCCATATTCATTTTCGATGACGGCGATTCGCTTCCCGTGCTCTTCACTCAGGATCCGGTTCAGGAGAGTGGTTTTGCCCGAACCAAGGAATCCGGTGAGGATGGTGACGGGAACCTTTGCTGGGGGAGTCATGATGTGTAGCCTCAATCAGCGCATTTTGGTGAGTAGAGAAAGACCTGCGTTCTACTGAAGTGTAGGCCGGAAATCAGACTCGGTCGCTCGACAGAGCGCGGGTCAAAAGCAAAGGCCGAACAGGCGTGAAGTCATGGACTGGCCGCGCGGTAAACGCAGCCTTGCACTCGCTGCCGGGGGCGCGAAACCAACGCGGCCGGCGGTCGACATTCTATCCCAGTCTTATGTGGCGTCATTCGAAACGCGCACGAATCCAACACGCCTGGGTGCAAGGGAGCCCTGCGACCACAAGCGAGGCGGATCGAGCGCTCGCGCCGGTCATCCTGGAGTGGGCAGAGCCAACCCGGCGCGTACCAACCAATCGTTTGAGAGTCCTTCGCTCGTGGGTCCGTCAAAGATGGATCGGCCGTTGTGCAAGAGGACGACGCGCTTGGCGAGCGACGGCACCGAGTGGAGATCGTGGGTGGCCCAAACACAAGCGGCGCCGGTCTGTTGGATAGATTGCTCCACCAACACACGCAGGTGGTGTGCCGACACCGGATCGAGACCGGAGGTGGGCTCGTCGAGGAGAAGGAGGGCAGGTTCGAGTACGAGGAGTCCTGCGAGCGCGACGCGCCGTTGTTCGCCAAAGCTGAGCGCGTGGCAGGGGCGCTCGAGGAGGTGTGCGATTCCGAGGCTGGTGGCGATGTCGGTGCAGCGAGTCTGTGCGCGCTCCGCGTTTACTCCACGACGCAGCAGGCCCCACATGATGTCTTCTGAGACCGTGCTTGCGACGAAGTGATTTTCGGGGTTTTGGCTGAGGAGGGCGACGCGGCCATCGAGGCGAGCGTGCAGCGTATCTGCTGCCGACACCTGGGCTCCGAGGCGCCGCATGGTGCCCTGTGCAGGGCCATCGAGTCCTGCGAGGAGACGGAGCAAGCTCGACTTCCCCGCGCCGCTGGGGCCACACAGCAGAATCAGTTCTCCCGGCTCCAGCTGGAGGGCAAGGTCCTCGAGAACCGTCTGCTCGCCACGGCGCACTTGGATGCTGTCGAGTGTGAGCGCCTGGTCGGTGTGCTCTGCTGAGACCGCGTGGCTACGCAGCATCGCGTGCTCTTCGACTCTCTCCAAACGAAGGAACGCTTGCAGGGTGCCCTCGCCGAGCAGCTGGCCCCACGCCGAGAGGGGCAGTCGGGCGGTACCCAGACGGAGGCGCGCGGCGTCTCTGCGTCGGCCCCATTCACGCTGCGTGAGCACGCCATGCATCAGGGCGTGGTCGAGGTTGGTCACGATCTCTTCGGGCACGCGGATCGCGAGAAGGATCCGTCGCAGTGATGCCCAGTCGACTTGCGTCCCGAGCCAGAGAACCCAGATCACCCCACAAGCCACTCGTGCGGCCGCGGCGGCGACATGGCGCATCTCGCCGCCCAGCACCATCCCGCCCAGCAGCGCAAGGCCCACAAGAAGCAGGGTCCATGCGAACGCCGGCTCGAGCCTCCGATGTCCGCGGATATAGGCGACGAGCAGCAACAAAACGCCGACGCCCGAGCCGGCCAGCGACGCTGTGGTGCTGTTCGCACCCACATTGGCGATGAGCACGCAACAGGTCACACCGAGACTCAGGGCTGCCCTCCAGAGAGGCATGCGCTGTTCGAAGAACAGAGAGTGCTCAGCGTGGAGATGCACTGCCTTCCCCTCCGAGGACCTGCTCCCAGCTGCGTCCTGCGAGGAATCCCAGCCCGAACAACACGATGATGGTCATCGCGAGTCCGAGCTCACCTTGGCTCAGGTCGATGAGACTGTCGGTCGGTGCACGCCCCACCGCTTCGGCGGCGGCTCCGAAGACGCTCCCATCGATGCCTTCGTAGTCGCAGCCCACGAGGCCGACCGCCAGGAGCATTAGCAGGGCAGATGCTCCGGATATCGGCACCTTGCGCAGGCTCCGCAGGGACTCGGGCAGCAGATCTGGGCGACGGGTGGCCAATAGCCGAACGATGCCCACGGAGGCCACTGCCTCTAAAACGGCCAACGGAACCTGGACCGGTGCGAAGCCAAGCAACACGCCGGTGAACGTGCTCATCGGCGCGGCGGCATCCGAGAGCGCCAATGCCAGAACCACTGCATCGGCGAGATAAACACTCAAGTCGCCCGCAAGGCAAGCGATGGCGAGGCCGATGGCGTTGCCTGCGCCGATGCGCTGCAAGATCGCCCAGAGACCGATGGTGGTGAGTGGTCCCAAGACGCCCAAGGTGAGTGTGTTGATGCCGAGGGTCGTGAGCCCTCCGTGTGCAAAGAAAAGTGCCTGCAGCAAGAGCACGAAGAGTGTGGGCCACACGATCCGCCGCGCGCCCACGATCAGTGCGAACACTGGTGTGAGGCAGATGTGGCTGGTTGCGCCCAAGACGGGAACCGGCAACGGCAGCAAGGTGGCAGCGAACAACACGCTGGTGACCCCACCCATAATGACTGTAGAAGACGCCGCCTGCTGGCGTGCGCGCTGCTCTCCGCGAATGCTCCAGAGAGCAACCGGCGCTGCAACCGCAGTCCAGGCCATCGCGTGAGTGAGTGGAAGCATGCCTTCGGCTAAGTGCATTTGTGGTCTCCCTTGCGCGGTGGAACTCGCCCGAGAATACCCTTTCTGAGGGATTCCGGTCGGTCTCTTCTCGGCATGAAGCCGTCGATGTTTTTGATGTAGAGCGAAATGCACGCCAAAATATCGTCCACAGTGGTCTCGGGCTGCTGATCACCAAAAAGATAGGTCCATCGCCCAGGTGACGACAGTGCGATGCCGCAGGGCCGGGGACAGATGCTCAGGCAGGTCGCGGGCTGCACATCCACGCGTTCGCGGAGCGGCCCTTCCAGGATGGCTTCGCGGACTTGGTGATACAGCTGGAAGCCTGGCCGGTTCTCTTTCGGCTCGCGTGGGGTCCCGCGGGCTCTGCATGATGTGCAGATGTGGATAGAACAGGTCGCCGGTTGGCTTGAGGCTTCGGGGTGGGGTTCCGAGCGAGCGGTATGAATTGGATTGTTCATGGGAGGTCCGCGTCGGTGCATTGCTTCAGGCAGACGATGGCTTGGACATGTCGGACCCGCGGTGTCCCAGTCAGGGGCGATGCGCTTCTGCCGGATGATGGCGGGTTTCACTGAGCAGCGGTCGTGTGAGGAGCGTTTTCCCCGTTGCAGCGCTGCTGCACGCGCTTCTTGGCAGCGATCGCAGGCGATCACGTCGACAAAGTCGACACCCTGCTTTTCAGAAAGGCGCAGGTAATTGAAGCCTGTTGCAGATGCAAGTTGTTTGCTTTTTTGGAAATTTGAGCGAAAATACAGCCGTGCGGCGCGGCGCTTGAAGCAGTCGCAAAGGACTTGAGCATGAGCATTACGAAAGACAAAGCACGTCGTCTGCTCCGCGAAAACTCTCTGCGGGTCACCGGCCCCCGCCTTGCCGTGATCGAGGTTCTCGCGGAAGCGAACAAGCCTCTGTCCTACGGAGAGGTGCTGAAGCGGATGGGCAGCACGGACTGGGACCCCGCCACGGTGTACCGCAACCTCGTGAAGCTGCGGGAAGCGGGACTTGCGCCGGTGGTGAGCCGAGCGGCTGGCAGCGATCGCTATGTGTTTTCGCCTGGGAAGGGTGCGGTACATCGTCACCCGCACTTCGTGTGCGACGACTGCGGTGAGGTGTCTTGCCTACCGACGAACCTGACGTCGTCGATTTCGATGGAAGGGCCTTGGGCTGTGTCGATTCAGCAGGCTGCGGTGCAGCTTCGGGGTGAGTGTCCGGACTGCATGGACCGGAAGTACCTCGGGCGGACCTGAACGCTTCGGGTCTGTGCGCTCGCCAGTCGCGGAGCTCCTGCGGGAGTCCAGCGATGGCTTCCGTACGGCGCTGACCCGTCGCGAGGCGACGACGACCGGCGAGCGCCTCTGCTCTGCGCCGCTACAGAGGGACACGCTGAGACTGTGCAGGTGTTGCTCGAGAACGGCACCAACGGAGGGGCACGCGAATGATGGGAAATCCCTCCGGCACAGAGTGCTCATGTAGCCGGGCATGACACTGGGCAAGCACGGTTTGCGGAGAGGAGCTCAAGGCGATGATGCGTTCGCCAGCGCTATGCTGCAGGCACCAACCCTTCGTGGTGCACCATGTACAGTTTCAGCCTTCGTCACTTCTACCCCTCGGCCATCGGTCTCGTTGGACTGCTCGCGTGCAGCGGCGGCTCGGAGCCCAAGGCGCCGGATGGCGGCTCTGCAGCAAACACCGCCGACGGGGGTGGCACCGTTGAGGACTCTGACGGCGGCAACGACACGGACAGCGCCGAAGGGCGTGACACTGGCGACGCCCCCGACACCGGCGACGAGAGCGCTTCATTCGCGATCGATCCGGCCGACCCTGCCCTCCGCTACGTGGGGCGATGGAACTTCGACGACCCGACTCTGCCATGGGCTGGCTGGCAGGGAGCCAGCGTCGCGCTTGCGTTCGAGGGTACCGACCTGTCCGTTTCCCTCGACCCGGGCAGCGCCACCGAGTTTTTCCGCGTCATCATCGATGGCGACCACATGGGCTCGGACCGCTTCGCGGCCTCCACGGGTGTGCGAACGTACGCCATCGCCGAAGGGCTGGAGCCGGGCGTCCACACCGTCGAGCTGGTGAAGGAGACCTACATCGGCACCAATTGGACTCTGCACGGCTTCACGCTCACGGGCACGGGTCTCCGCGATGCTCCCGGCTCGGC
The DNA here is from genome assembly GCA_913044235.1 of uncultured Pseudomonadota bacterium. Classification (GTDB taxonomy): domain Bacteria; phylum Myxococcota_A; class UBA796; order UBA796; family UBA2385; genus CAJWOS01. The sequence goes on along the minus strand of CAJWOS010000186.1, from coordinate 1,292 downwards.
CGATCGCCACATCGCCTTCTACGGCGACTCAAACCTCGCAGGCTATTCGCTCATGAGTGAACAGAATGCCTCGGCGGGGCGCTATTACGGCAGCCACTTCACTCTGGCTGGGGTCACTGCGCGGGCTTTCGGGGCCGACTACCACAACGTCTCTGTGTCGGGAGAGACGCTGGCCGGCATGGTCAACCTGTATGACCGTGCGGACTACTACGACACCGAGCCCTCCTGGGACTTCGAGCGGTACGTTCCCGATGTGGTGGTCATGAACTTGGGGGCCAACGACATCAACTGGGCTTCTGAGTCGGTCATTCGGGACCGCTATGTGGTGATGCTGGATCGACTTCGAGCCGCCCACCCCAACGCCCACATTGTGGTCTTCAACGGCTTCGGTTGGGACTTTGACGAGCCGGCGGACTACACGCCCAACGTGGTGGCCAGCTACGGAGATCCGAACGTCTCGGTGGCTCTCTTCCCCTGGGTCTTTGAACAGTGGCATGGCTGTGAGACCGACCATGCAGGGATGGCTCGCTACCTGATCGCCCATTTGGAAGCGGTCGTGGGCTGGGAGGCCAGCGAACCGGAGCTCATGAATGGCTTCGGCTGGGAAGGGGGCATCGCCAACGGTGGCTTTGAGACTGTCGCGCCCTTCGGTGGGTATGGCTGGCGGTACTACACCGGCACTGGGGTTGAGCGGGTGGCCGACTCCGCCGGTGCGTACGAAGGCACGCACTATCTGCGACTGAGCGATGGAGCGGAGGTCCATCAGCCCAATCCTGCCGGAGATGGGGATCGAGTCGACGTGGAGCTTTGGGTGCGCGGTACGGCTGCTGGTGAGACAGCGGAGGTCACCATCGACTTCCGCAACCAGGCCATGTGGAGTGCGCCGCTCCAGTCCGAGAGCTGGACGATTGACCTGACCTCGGAATGGTCGCAGGTCACGCTGTCAGCAACGGCACCCACCGACAGCGCTGATCCCGTCTTCCATACACGGCTTACCCTTCGATCCAGCGCGGGCTCGATGCTACACGTTGATGGAATCGAGATGCAGACCACGGTGCCGTGAACGCCGGGTCCGAGACGGAATTTTGCAGACCAATGGGTGGCGATAGGAGGCCAACGATGCGGTTTTATCGGGGATGTTTGCTACTCGCGATCAGTGGATGGGGGTGTGGCGACAAAGAGCCTGCGGTCGATACCGGTAGGGGGTCTTCCGAGGCCGACACCGACACCGACACCGATACGGACACGGACACGGACACCGACACCGATACGGACACGGACACGGACACGGA
>CAJWOS010000185.1 GCA_913044235.1 uncultured Pseudomonadota bacterium | reverse complement strand
GAGTCTCTTTTGTTAATCATTTTTTTTCTTACAGATATCTTAGAGAAGCTTGTCATCACAAAGAATTTGGGCGGCTTTCTTTCCTTGGTGGAGTCGGCGGTGAACTCGGAAGCAGCAAGAGCATTTGAGGTCGCAATGGCGGTGATCCGATTTCCGGCCATGTCGTCCAATGACCAGGTCACACTGGCCCTCGTGCAGGGAGACATCGACTGGGCAGGGGCCTTTGTGCCCGCGGTGGAGCGCACCTACATCGGGCGCTCTCCCGAACACCACAAGGCATGGTTCCCGCTCGTGGGTGATGCGGTGATGCTCTACGCGAACACCACGGTCGCGCCGCTCGATCGCACCGACGTGCGCAAGGCGATCAGCATGGCCATCGATCGCGAAAAGATCGTTCAGGTGGCGATGTATGACTACACCGTTCCATCGCATCCCACCGGCCTCTCGGATGGCTACACGAAGTGGCGCCTTGACCCGGTCCCCGAAGAGATGAACTGGGTGCGGCACGATCCGCAGGAGGCGGGGCGCCTGCTCGATGCTGCCGGCTTTGTGCGAGGGGACGACGGCCTGAGGCGAGACTCGGAGGGGAACGTTTTGTCGGTCGAGGTCACCACGCCAGCCGGATGGTCGGACTGGGTGCGCGCCGCACAGGTGATCTCTCGCGGTCTGCGCGATGTTGGGATCGAGACCCGCGTGAAAGGGCGAGACTTCACGGCTTGGTACGACCTCGTGACCAAGGGCGAATTCTCCCTCTCCCTGGGGTGGGTGAACAGTGGTCCCACGCCCTACCGGATGTACCGCGCGCTGATGGACCCCGACAGTGTGGAGCCGGTGGGCACCACGGCGTCGGTCAACTGGGCGCGACATGCCAGTGAAGCGGCGAAGGCGGCGCTGAAGGCTTTCGAGGCTTCTGCAGATCCCTCCGCTCAGCTGGCGCTGTCGCACGACCTACAGCGCATCTTCCTGGAGGAAGCCCCTGCGATTCCGCTCTTTCCGTCTGCCTCTTGGGGCGAGGCAAACACGCGCTGGGTGACCGGCTTCCCCAGCGCTGACGACCCGTACGTTCGGCTGTCCCCCAACACCGCTCCGGAGCCCCTGCTGCTGATGACCCGACTGCAGTGGCGGGATGCGGAGATGATCCAGTACGCTGAGGCCATGCCATGAGTGGGCTGGCGGGGGATCTGATGCGCCGCGTGGGGTTCTATGCCCTGGCCGCATGGGCTGCGCTCACGCTCAATTTCTTTCTGCCGCGCTTGATGCCTGGCGATCCCGCTTCGGCCATTTTTGCGAAGTTCCAGGGCACCCTCGACCCTTCGGCCCTCGACGCCATGCGCACAGCCTTTGGTGTGTCCGATGCACCTCTGTGGTCGCAATACGCGACCTACCTGGGCAACACGGCCCGTGGAGAGCTCGGGACCTCTCTCGTGTACTTTCCCGCTCCGGTCTCGGAGGTCATCGGGACCGGACTGCTCTGGACCGTATTTCTGGCAGGGCTGTCTCTCGTGCTGGCCTTCCTGGTGGGCTCGGTGCTCGGAGCTCTGGCGGCCTGGCGGCGCGGTGGAGTGCTGGATCGCATTGCGCCACCGCTGCTCGCACTGATTGGTGCCTTTCCGTACTTCTGGCTGGCCATGGTGGCGGTGTGGGGGCTGGGCTTCCAGCTGGGCTGGTTCCCGGTTCGCCATGCCTACGATGTGAACCTGTCGCCCGCATGGTCGCTAGAGTTCGCGGGCAGCCTGCTTCGGCATGCGGTCCTTCCCGCGGGCACGATGGTGGTGGCCTCGCTGGGTGGTTGGTTGCTCACGATGCGCAACACGATGGTGGGGGTGCTCGACACCGACGCCATTGGCTACGCCCGTGCGCGAGGGCTTCCACCAAGCCGCATCTTCTGGCACTACGCCGTGCGCAACGCGATGCTGCCCAGCCTCACCAGCTTTGGGATGGCCATCGGCTTTGTGCTGTCGGGGGCGCTGCTCACGGAGATTGTCTTCGGCTACCCCGGCCAGGGCTACCTGCTGCTGCAGGCCGTGCGGGGGCAGGACTACCCGCTCTTGCAGGGGCTGTTCCTCACGATCTCGCTGGCGGTCTTGGTGGCCAACTTTGGCGTAGACATCCTCACGCTCCTTCTCGATCCCCGGACGCGGCGATGAGCGCGCTCTGGAAAAATCCGCAGGCTCGCTTGGGGCTCGTGGTCTTCGGCTTGCTGATGACCATGGCACTGGTGGGGCCTTTCTTCGTGGGCGATCCCGACGCCTTTGTGGCACGTCCCTTGGCTGCGCCCTCGATGCAGCACTGGCTGGGAACCACGGGTCAGGGGCAGGATGTGCTTGCCCAGACCGTGGTGGGCGCTCGCACCACACTCGGTCTGGGTGTGCTTGTGGGCGTGGTGGTGGTGGCCATCGGAGCGGTGGTCGGTGGAATGGCCGGCTTCTTTGGGGGCCGCGTCGACGAACTGCTCTCCTGGTTCATCAATGTGTCTCTGGTGTTGCCAGGGCTCCCCCTCATGGTGATTCTCGCTGCCTACCTTCCAGCGGGGCCGGGCTCGATGGCCGCCGTGCTGGTGGTCACAGGCTGGGCCTGGAACGCGCGTGTGGTGCGCAGCCAGGTGTTGAGCCTGCGCAATCGGGACTTTGTGGATGCGGCCATCGTGGCTGGAGAGGCGCCGCTGCGCGTACTGGTGGTGGAGATCCTGCCGAATATGGCCTCTCTGCTTGGCGGTGCGGTCATCGGCGCCACCACCTACGCCATCGGTGCACAGGTGGGCCTGGAGTTCTTGGGCCTGGGAGATCTGGGTGCGGTCACGTGGGGCACCAACCTGTACTGGGCCACCAATGACAGTGCGTTGCTCACGGGCTCTTGGTGGACCTTCGTGCCCACGGGGGCCGCCATCGCCTTGACCGGATTCTCGCTCTCCCTGCTCAACTTCGGCCTCGATGGGATCACCAATCCTGTCCTCGCAGCGGGTGCTGGAACCGGTGCTGCGGGACCGCAGCCCACACCTGTACGGCGGTCACCATGAGTGGGCCGGTGCTCGATGTGCGGTCGCTGCAGGTGTCCTACGGCACCACGCCGGCCCTCAAGGGCGTGTCTCTTCACGTCGCGCCCGGAGAGGTGGTGGGGCTCGTGGGTGAGTCGGGCAGTGGCAAGTCCACCCTCGTACAAGGCGCGCTGCGGCTGCTGGGCCGACCGGCGGTCGTCACGGGGGGGGAGGTCCTGCTCGACGGCGTGGATGTGCTCGGACTCGATGGAGCCGGCTTGCGTGACGTGTGGTGGGAGCGGGTCTCTCTCGTGCCGCAGAATGCGCTCAATGCACTGAATCCCATGCTCACGATTGGGGCCCACTTCGACGACACCTTGGCGGCCCATGGTGTGACGGATCCACAGGAGCGACGCCGACGTGCGGAAGAGGGGATGGCGCTGGTGGAGCTGGCGCCCGAGACTCTTGAGTCGCACCCGCACATGCTGTCGGGGGGCATGCGGCAGCGGGTGGGTATCGCCCTAGCTCTGGTGCTCGATCCAAAGCTGGTGATCTTCGACGAACCCACCACTGCGCTGGACGTGGTGGTCGAGCGCGACATTCTCGATCGCATCCAGGAACTCCAGCGAGAGCGCGGGTTTGCGGCGCTGTTCATCACCCATGACATCTCGCTGTTGCTCACCTTTGCAGACCGGGTGGCCGTGATGTGGAAAGGGGAGCTTGTCGAGACCTCCCCGGCGGCGGCTCTTGGAGGCCCGAACAGCCACCCGTACACCAAGGCACTCCTTGCTGCACTGCCGCCCGCGCCTGGGGCAGACCCGGTGTCAGCCGGTTCCGAAGGGGGCGCTGCCGCCGAGCCTGCTGCTCTCCGGCCGCTGCTCGAAGTGCGGAACCTCAGTGTGCAGTTTGGGCGAGGTGGTCTCTTTGGCGGGACGGTCGTGCGGGCGGTTCGAGATGTGTCGTTCGACCTGCACCGTGGCGAAGTGCTCGCCCTCATCGGTGAGTCGGGCAGCGGCAAGAGCACCATCGGTCGGGTGGTGGCTCGCCTCCAGCAGGCGCACGCCGGTACCATGAGGCTTGACGGGGAGTCTCTGCCGATCACCCGCAACACCCACGCCAAGCGCGGTCTGCGGGCCCGCGTGCAGATGGTCTTTCAAGACCCCTACGCCTCTCTCAACCCGGTCCACACCATTCTGCACCACCTCGAGCGGCCCCTTCGAATCTATGGGCATGAAGGACCAGACGTGCGACAGACGGCCGCAGACCTGCTCGAAAAGGTCGGACTCTCGCCGGGCGAGGCGTTCCTGGATCGCAAGCCCCATGCACTCTCGGGCGGGCAGCGGCAGCGGGTGGCCATCGCGCGGGCACTGGCCCCCAAGCCATCCCTCCTGGTGGCCGACGAGCCCACGGCATCCCTGGATGTGTCGGTGCGAAAGGAGGTGCTGTTGTTGCTGCGCACGCTCCAACAGGAACAGGGCTTGGGCGTTGTGCTGATCACCCATGATCTGGCGGCGGCCAGCTGGGTCGCCGATCGACTTGTGGTCCTCCACACCGGACAGGTCATGGAGCAGGGCCCCGTGGCCTCGGTGGTCCATGAACCACAGCATCCCTACACGCAGCTGCTCCTCGCCGCTGCAGCCCACACACCTGGCCCCCTCCCAGACTGGACGGCCGAGCCCTTGGCACCGGGTGTCTCGACTCCCTGATGCACCACGCTTCGGTGTGGTGCGCTCACCGCATCCACTCCTCTCCTTCTCCAGCCCTTGGAATCCACATGCCTGATCTTCCCCGCTTTCCTGATGGCTTCTGCTTCGGTGTGGCCACCTCGTCGTACCAGATCGAGGGTGCACACGACGTCGACGGCCGCTTGCCCAGCATCTGGGACACGTTCTGCCGCACGCCGGGCAAGGTGGTCAATATGGAAAATGGCGACGTGGCTTGCGACCACTACCACCGCTGGCGCGAAGACATTGAGCTGATGAAGAAGATGAATGTGGGTGCCTACCGCTTCTCTGTGGCGTGGCCCCGCATCCTTCCCACAGGCTTCGAGAGCGAGCCCAATGCAGCGGGACTCGACTGGTACGACCGACTCGTGGATGCTCTCCTCGAAGCGGGCATCACGCCCTGGGCCACCCTCTACCACTGGGACCTGCCCCAGCCCCTGCAAGACATGGGGGGCTGGCCCGACCGGCGCATCGTCGATCACTTTGTGCGCTTCGCCGACATCGTAAGTCGACGGCTCGGGGACCGGGTGGGGCACTGGATCACCCACAACGAGCCCTGGGTGGTCTCCATGCTCGGCTACATGAATGGAGAGCACGCGCCGGGCCACAAGGACTGGGGAGAAGCGCTCGCGGCAGCCCACCACGTGATGCTCTCGCACGGGCGCGCAGTGCCGGTGATTCGGGCAAACAGCCCGGGGAGCCAGGTGGGCATCACGCTGAACTTGTGTCCCGCCTATGCGGCATCTCCGAGTGAGGCCGATGCGGATGCCTCGCGCCACTTTGACGGCTTCTTCAACCGGTGGTTCCTCGACCCCTGCTACGGGCGGCCGTACCCCGCCGACATGGTGAAGGACTACCAGGCGCTCGGACGCGTGCCCGCGGAAGGGCTGCCGTTCCTTGAAGCGGGCGACATTGAAGAGATGGGCGTTGAGACCGACTTTTTGGGCATCAACTTCTACTCTCGGGCCATCCTGCGCAGCGACAAGGTAGACGAGGCCGACAACGCGCCTCGCACCATTCCCGACCCCACCGACGACCAGAAGACCGACATGGGCTGGGAGATTGCTCCCGACTCTCTGCGCCGCTTGCTCGTGCGGCTGGACCGAGACTACCCGGTGAAGCAGATCATCATCACGGAGAATGGTGCTGCCTGGGCGACCGGCCCCGACGACGATGGCCGCGTGCGCGATGTGCGCCGGCGCGACTACTTCCATTCCCACCTGAGCTCGTGTCTGGATGCCATCGAAGAAGGTGCGCCGCTCACTGGCTACTTTGGGTGGTCATTCATGGACAACTTCGAGTGGGCGCTTGGCTACGGGAAGCGCTTCGGCCTGATTTATGTGGACTACGAGACCCAGCAGCGCACGCTCAAGGACTCGGCGCTCTGGTATGCGCGCGTGGCCAGCGATGGTGTGCTGCATCCGTCGGAGTCGGTATAGTTCGGAGGCCTTCCCATCGGGGTCCCATGTGTCCGAGCGCTGTCTAATCGCTGCCTTCATGCTGGCTCTGGGGCCGGCGTGCAGTCCCTCGAAACCGAGCGCCGATGATGGCGTCGCCTCGTCGGTCGACTCGGGCCTCTCCACGATCGAAGACGAGGCTCCCGGAGACCCCGGCGATGATGGGGGCGATACCTCGGACACGGACTCCGATACGGGCTCCGACACGGGCGCCGACACCGGCGACGGGGACCCGGAGGCGTCGTACCCGTTGCTACCGGCCACCCCGCTCCGAACGCAGGGGCGCTGGGTGCTCGACGCCGATGGGTCGCGCTTCAAGCTCGCGAGTGTGAACTGGTATGGCTTCGAGGAGCTGGACCATGTGCCCGCGGGCCTCGAGGTGCGGCATGTGGATGACATCGCCCAGACCATCGCCGCGCTGGGGTTCAACTCCGTGCGCTTGCCGTTTTCGTTGGAAATGGTCGAGGCGACCGAGCCGGTGGGCGAGATTCCGTTGGCCGCCAATCCCGATCTTGTGGGACGCACGCCCATCGAGGTGATGGATGCGGTCATCGATGCTCTGGCGCGGGCTGGGCTGGTGGTAATCCTCGACAACCACAGCTCGGAGGCGGTGTGGTATAGCGCCGAAAACGGCCTGTGGTACACCGACGAGTATCCCGAGTCTACCTGGATCGCCGACTGGGTGTTCTTGGCTGAGCGCTATGGCGACCACCCCGCCGTGGTGGGCTACGACCTGCGCAATGAGCTTCGAAACGGGGCCACCTGGGGCGGGCCGGCGGAAACCAACTGGAAGGCGGCCGTGGAGCGAGTATCGGATGCCATCTTTGCGGTGGACTCGGAGTCGCTGATCGTGGTGGCGGGCGTGGCCTACGGTTCCGACTTCTCGGGCGCCTACTACGACCCGCTCGTGCTCTCGGTTCCCAATCGACTGGTCTACACCCCGCACGACTACAGCTGGTTCCACGGCACACTCACGAGCTACGAAGACTTGGCGGCCGACCTCGGTGGCTGGTGGGGCTTTCTCATCGTGGAAGACCAGCCTTGGACCGCACCGGTATGGGTGGGAGAGTTCGGGACTTGCAACACGAGTGTGGCGTGCGTGGAGGCATCCACGGACGTGAACGGAATCTGGTTCGACCTCTTCCTCGACTACCTTGCCGCCGGCGACATTGACTGGGCCTATTGGCCGGTGAACGGCACCATGGCGAGAGCCGACGATCGAGAATTTGGTGCTACCGACTGGTTTGGTGTGCTCGATCGCACCTGGAGTGAGCCATCGCTGCCGGAATTGTTGGATGGCTTGCAGGCGATCCAAGACCCATGGGCTTTTCCTGCCGAATGACCCATCGGACCCGTCGGGTGTGACCCGAATGGGCCTAAATTGATGGCCATAGTGGGTCTGTTTGTGCGCACATCATTGAGAAATGCGATCAAATGTCCGTTTGCGAGAGGGTACCCTGGAGCCTCCGATGGACTTCATCCGCCTTGAGAACCGTGACCATGCCCGTTTGCTTGTGGACCTTGTGTACGCGACCTACGGGCTCACGTTCCACCGAGACTGGTTGTACGACCCGGACCGGATGCTGGAGCTCAACGCCCTGGGCGATCTCACGAGTGTGATCGCTGTGGAGGATGGCCAGGTGGTCGGTCACCTCGCGATGATTCGGCCGCACTTCGAGGTCGAGGTCGAGAGCGGGCCGGTCTGCGCTGACAACATCCGCGAGTGCGGTCTCAGCATCGTGCATCCCGACCACCGGTCCAAGGGGATTCAAGAAGCGCTGGCGCTGCGTCTGTCGCAGATTGCCTGGGAAGACGGGATTCGGGGGGCCATCATGCGCTGCGTGACCCACCACACCTTTAGTCAGCGCAGCTGTCGGATGATGGGTGGGCAGCCCGTGGCGCTCCTGCTGGGGAGCATTCCCCGCTGGGTGTCCTACGACCATGACGATCCGGCTGAGCGGGAGCCGCTCTCCACACTGCTGCAGTGGGTGCCGGTGCATCCGGCTGAGGGGACGCACGCCCTGGTGCGACCGCAGGGAATGGCGTGGATGGAGCGTGCCGTCGAGGGCATCCAGGAATCCCGAACCACGCCCCCGGCCGATGCTCTGTTGCCCGAGAAGAGCGAGCTGTGCGCCACCTGGTCGGGTTCCCGACGCCTTGCCTATGTGCACGTCACACGGGTGGGACGGGACCTGGTGTCGCGTCTGCGGGAGACCTGCCGCTGGCTTCTGGGTGGACACATCGCGCACATCTCCGTGTTTCTGCCGGGCGATGTGCCCCACGTGGCATCCGTCCACTCGGAGCTCCAGAAGATGGGCTTGTTTCCGGGTGGATTCATCCCAGGCTACCTGCGCGGCCGCCGCGATGCGGTGATCTACCAGGCGCTGGCGTGGTCTGATCTCAACCCCGAGCGGATCAAGGTGCTGCGGGGAGACTCAGAAGACATCCTGAGCTCCGTCCTCGCCGCACGCGCGGCGGTGGCTCGCCAGCCGGATCTCGAGCTTCCCCGCACGGGAAGTGTGTCGGCCAAGCGAACCGCCTGAGCTGGTCAGCCCGACCGGTTCGAGGTGCCCGGTGTGCCTCCAAACGCCCCGGCAAAGCACTCCGGGTCGGTCGACGCACAACAGTCAGTGGTTCGGTAGAGCGAGTCGTCGGTGTCGATCTCCCCGTAGGTGACTCGGTCTCCGCCATTGTCGGGACGCACCAGAGTGATGGTCGCACCTTCCTTCGAGAGGGTGAAGGGGAGGTGGGGTGCTTCTGCGGAGGACTCGTCGGCAAAGAGCAAGACGAAGCCGCCTGCTGGCAGCAGCCCGAGAGAGTCGAGCCGCCCATCCAACCCCGCCGACTCGTTTCGCATCACCCAGCCCATGAGGTCGACCTCGCGGTCGGAGGGATTGTGCAGCTCGATCCAGTCGGGGCTGCTGCCGTCATCGAGGATCAGGGACAGCTCGTTGGATGGCATCACCTCATTGATACAGACCGACTGCGCGGCGAGGTCGTCGGGTGAGGCGCTGGGAGGCGTGAGCACCACACCGGAGTCTTCGGTGGGCGCTCCATCGGTGGTGCGCTTCTCGACGGGTCCACAGCCGAATCCCAGACTGAGAGCCGCTCCCATGGTGGCCACTCGATGCATTACAGGTCCCAGCGCTGTTCGAGCTCAGCAGATCGATTCAGGAGCCATCGCCGCACGTAGGTGTGCCAGGCGGGGATGTCTCTGCGGTCGCATTCCCGCTTCGGATCGGAGAGGATCAGGCTGCCGACTTGGGCGAGGTGATCATCCATCTGTTCTTCGAGACCCAGACTGTCCACCGCCTCAAGAACATCGGCCACCACGGCTCGATGGGCATCTCGACATGCCGTGTCGGCAAAGCAGGCCCGCGCGATGTTGCCGGCTGGGCTGTCCCAGTCACGTCCCCAGTCGGCGTCGCGCAGCATGCTGTAGTCGAGATCCCATGGAATGAAGTCTGCGAGGCCGTCTTCGGGGTCGAAGTATACGCGGTAGTTGTTCTTGTTGATGCAGTAGCCATCGTTTTGTCCCACCCACTGCTCGCCCGCCCACACCCGGTGTGCGAGGTCCCAGTCGATGACCTCCCCCATCGTCGCGTAGAAGTCGGGCTGGCCGGCGCTCGCTTCGAGCGCTTCGGAGATGGCCCGGATGTCGGCGTGTTCGACGTCTTCTCCCTCCTCGAGCTGGTAGTCGAGGTCGCTGCCCTCCGCGAAGTCGAGCAGCTTGTAGCGGTCGTCGCCATACCAGACGTACTTGCCGTCATAGAGGTTGCCGTCGCTGTTTTCCCACCGTGCTTTGAGGAAGCGGTCGTCTTGGGTCTCGACCACGATGTACAAGCCGTAGTCTTCACCGTTGATGGTGAGACGCGCGAAGCTGGTCTGTGCGGCCGGTGTGTCCAGAGCTTCGAAGACGGTGTATCCGAGCACTTCCTTGAGGTACGAGCAGTCCACAACGCTGTTGTTGAGGCTCAAGCTCTCGAGACCATCGACCCGACGCCCATCGACAAAGCGGTTGAAGTCGAGCTCGAGCTTTGGCTTGCCGGCGAGGGAACGAAAGGAGCCGATCTTTCCACGCAGGCGCACCCCCACGTCTGCCAGCACCAGCCCGTCGATGTCGGCATCCGCCAGGACATCCTCGTAGGGCTCTTCGGCCAGAGCGGCGACGGAGTCGGGTGGAAGCTCAAGTGCGATGGTGTGCACGAGGGACGCGTCGAAGATGAATGCGCCGGGAGTTTGGAGGTCACCCAGGTTGGCCTCTTGCACTGTGCCTTCGGGTGGATCGGCGAACAGGACATCGGGGGCCGACGGCGCCCACTTGGAAGAAAGGTTGCCCGAGGAACAGGCTGCGGTCATCCAGACGAGGAAGAGGGATGCAGGTCGGTGCGTGATGGCTGCCATCTTGGCACTGTAGCACGGGGTTTTGGGAGTGGCGGAATCGCGTGCAGTGCCGCATGAAATTCGATGACCCCGCCTCGGGATTTGGTCACAGTGAAGCCTCGGTGTGCGTGCGGGGGACGCTGTGGGCGCGCTCAGTGATCTGCGTCGGCTTCGACGCTCGACAGCACCCAGATCTCGACCTTTTCCCGGGTCTTGCGACCGCGGGTCGCGCGGACGCGCCGGGTGAGGTGTGTGTCGAGGACGAAGCGGCCCCGCTCCAGCTCGGCCTCGATGGGATGGGGAAGGTCGGGTCGCAGGAGCGTGAGCACGTTCGAAAACACGAGCACGACTTTGCCCTGTGGGTTCAGCAGGCCGCTGCTCTCGTCGAAGAAGCGCTCGAAGAGGTCGTCGTCGTAGAAGAGTGCGGTATCTAGCGGGTCGTCGACGATGCCAGCGATCCATGGGGGGTTGAAGACGATGAGGTCTGCAGGCTGACGGACGACTTCCAGCAGATTGCTGGTCCGTACGCGGATGGCGGGACGCTCCGCCTGTCGAGCGAGGTCCCGCCGCACGCTCTCGACCGCATTTGGATTCACATCCACGGCGCGTACATCGGCGAATCCAGCTCGAGCCAACATGAAGGCCAAGACTCCACAGCCCGTGCCCACATCGATGGCGGTGTCTTTGAGACCGCCGTACGCGCTGAGCCAGGTTCCGAAGAGCTCCAGGTGCTCGGTGCGCTTGGGGGCATAGGTGCCGTACCAGGGGTGGAGCGCGTGACCGAGCACGGAATACGGCACGCCTTGGCGAAAGCGCCGGTCGGCGGTGCGCAGGGCTTGGATGTCGACCAGCGGCAGCCAGAACCGGTCGACGTCGCGGTAGAGATCGTTGAGGAGGAGAATGGGATCGGCGCCCCGAATCGCCACGGCTCCTCGCTCCACGGGCACGAGAAGACCTGCGGCGAGGGTGCGACGGCGGCGGCGCTCCTGTCGGAGTGGGTCGCCCGTCAGGCTGTCGGAGATCGGCCCGAGGCCGTAGTTGAGGGCGTCGAGGATGTCGGCGCCGTAGCCGTATGTGTCGACCAGCCGAAGCCACTCGCCTTGCGCGAGGCGACGGGCATAGTGATCGGGGTCGCGGCGTCGGTCGACGGCGTGGCGAGCGGCCGTGTGGAAAGCAACCAGTCGATGGTGGGGCGCCCAAAATTTGATTTCCACGCAGGTGAGCGGCGTCAGCGTCGCGATGGGCGACGCGCTCCAGCCGGGCGACCTGCTCGTGACGATCAAGGAGGCCTCGACCACCGAGGCCGACGACGACGACGAGGCGCTTGCCGCCTGAATCCTTTCCCCAAACCTTCCCTTTGATTGCATGGCTAGAGTAAGGCGACTTAGTCAGTCGTGGAGATGGGGGCGTCGGCGCTATGCGTCGGCGATTGAGGTAATGGAGCGCCGGGTCGATGGCCGCCCGGCGGCGGAGGAAAATGAGGTGACGATGGCGAGGTGGTGGTGGCGGTGGCGGTGACGGTGGTAATAGTGACTGCGGCCGCGCCTATCGACGACGCGCCCTTGTATTCTTCAGGGCGCGTAGCACGTGGAGGTGTCGCCGCCGCAGTTGTCTGTCGTACAACAGGAGCTCAAAATTGCAATGTTGGCACAGCTGAAACCAGGGTTGTTCTTTAAGCCACACTCGGTTGTCGGGCTAAAAGTTTGGAAAGTATCCGGGACACCCGTCAGGTCGTTGGAGTTTAAACGCAATCGCGTCAGGCGCGGCCGTCGGCGCGGCCGTCGGCGCCGCCGTCGGGCTCGCCGTCGGCGCCGCCGTCGGCGCCGCGGTAGGTGCAGGCGACGGCG
>CAJWOS010000184.1 GCA_913044235.1 uncultured Pseudomonadota bacterium | reverse complement strand
CCCCAACCCCACCGGGCTGTGGTAGCCTCCCCCAGCCTGCACGGGAGGCCCAGCCACCACCACACCCTCCCGCACCAGTCCACGAAAAACCCCACTCAGAGGGGATGGTGGGGGTCACCGGAAGCCCGTGGAGCAAGCGCTCCCGGCCCCCGTCGCACGGGCTGGAACCTGGAGAATCCATGACCACCAAGCTCGCGAAGCTGACCACCCTGCTGCGGGGGCTCTTCCAGCTCGACCAGGCCGACCTCGACTTCGGCATCTACCGAGTCATGAACCAAAAGCGCGCCGAGGTGGAGCACTTCCTCGACCACGACCTGCTCCCCCAGGTGAAGACCGCCTTCGAGAAGTACCGTCCTGCCGACACCGCGGCGGTGCAGCGGGAGCTGGACAAGCTGGTCGCCGCCATTGAGTCGGCGGGAATGAACCCCGACGACTCGCCCAAGATCCAAGGTCTGCGCGCGCAGCTGACCGCACGCATCGACGTTGCGGCACTCGAAGACGAGGTGTTTTCGGCCCTGTTCACCTTCTTCCGGCGCTACTACCACGGCGGCGATTTCCACTCGCAGCGGCGCTACAAGGCCGGTGTCTACGCCATCCCTTACGAAGGCGAGGAGGTGAAGCTCCACTGGGCCAACCATGACCAGTACTACATCAAGAGCTCCGAGCACCTGAGCCACTATGGCTTCACGGTGGGCGACCGGTCCGTGCGCTTCGAGCTGGCGGCCGCGGGCACCGAGCGCGACAACAACAAGACCCGGAGCGGCCAGGAGCGCCGGTTCATCTTGGCCACCGAGGCGCCCGTGTCTGCGCACGAGGGCACCCTCACCGTGCGGTTTGAGTACCGGCTGGCGCCTGCAAAGCAAAAGCAGCCCGGCCTCAACGCCCAGGCCGCCGCAGCCATCCTCGAGGCGGTCTCCGCCGACTGGGCCGCGGCCCTCGGTCAGCCAGCGCCCACCAAGGCCAACCCCGCCCGCACCATCCTCCACAAGCACCTGCACCGCTACACCGCCCGAAACACCTTCGACTACTTCATCCACAAGGATCTCGGGGGCTTCCTCCGCCGCGAGCTCGACTTCTTCATCAAGAATGAGATCCTGCTGCTCGACGACATCGACCAGGTGAGCGATTTTTCCAAGGTGGAGGAGACGCTCAGCAAGATCCGCGTGCTGCGGGTCATCGCGCACAAGATCATCGCGTTCCTGGCCCAGCTCGAAGACTTCCAGAAGAAGCTCTGGCTGAAGAAGAAGTTCGTGGTCGAGAGCCAGTGGTGCGTCACGCTCGACCGCATCCCTGCGGCGTTCTACCCGGAGATCGCCGCCAGCGCGCCCCAGCGGGCGGAGTGGGTTCGGCTCTTCGCCATCGATCGAATCGCGGGCGACCAGACCACCCCTGGCTACTCGGAGCCGCTCACGGTGGCCTTCTTGGAGGCGAACCAGAGCCTCTCGGTCGACACCTGCTTTCTGTCACCCGAGAGCCGGGAGCGCCTGATCGAGCACCTGCTGGCATCGGGTGGCGCGGTCCACGGACTGCTGGTGCACGCCGACAACCTCCAGGCGCTCCGCCTGCTCCGCGAGCGGTTTCGCAGCCAGATCGACCTCGTGTACATGGATCCCCCCTACAACACCGGGGGCGACGGCTTCGTCTACAAAGACAACTACCGGCACGCCAGCTGGATGAGCTTCATCCAGGACCGGCTCGCCCACATCGCCCCCCTCCTCAGCGATGCAGCCACGCTGTTTGCCAGCATCGACGACCACGAAGCCTGGCGACTGCGGTCGCTGCTCGACGATGCATTTGGCACCGAGGCCTTCGAAGCGCAGCTCGTGATCCAGTCCAACAAGCGCGGCCAGACCTACAAGTCGGTGGCCAAGACCCACGAGTACCTGTTTGCCTATGGCCCCTCGGTCGACTCAAAGCTGCGCAAGCTGCCCCGCGACAACACGGGCCTCGATGCCGACGAGCAGGGGGCCTACGAGCTGTGGGAGCTGCGCAATCGCAACCCCAAGTTTGGCCGCTTCAACCGGCCCAACCTGTACTTTCCGTTCTTTGTGGCCCCATCGACGTCGTCCCCGGCCGACGGCCTCGCCGAGGTGTCCCTGCAGCGGTCCGACACCTTCTGCGTCGAGGTCACACCGCTCAACTCGGCCGGCGAAGCGTCCTGCTGGCGCTGGGGCACCTCCAAGGTGCGCGAAGCCCTCTCCAGCGGTGGCAAAGGGATCCTGGTGGGGAAGCAGAAGCGCGACGGCAGCTGGGGCATCTACCAGAAGGCCAGACTGGATGGCACAAAGGCCAAGACCATCTGGCTCGACAAGGCCTTCATCAACGAGCGGGGCACCGTGCAGGCCAACCACATGGGCCTGCGCGAGTTTGGGTTTCCAAAGCCACTCGGGCTGCTCTCTCAGGTGCTCACCGTGGGCTCGGGGCCCGAGGGGTGGGTGATGGATCCCTTCGCCGGCTCCGGCACCACCGGACACGCCGTGGTCGAGTCCACCCGACAGCCCGGCGAAGAGCGCAAGTTCCTGTTGATCGAGTCGGGCACCTACTTCGACCGCGTCACCCGGCCCCGCGTGCGGAAGGCGGCCTACGCCCGCGAGTGGAAGGACGGGCTGCCCCAGTCTCGCGGCTCGGGCTCCCAGTGCATCCAGTACATCCGCCTCGAGTCCTACGAAGACGCCCTCGACAACCTCGAGCTCCAAGCCCGAAGCGGTCCGCAGCAACAGCTGCTCGCCGCGAGCCGGACCGCGCGCGAAGACTACACGCTCTCCTACATGCTCGACATGGAGACGCGGGGCAGCGCATCCCTCCTGAACCTGGAGCGGTTCAACGACCCCTTCCACTACACGCTCAAGGTCACGCAAAACAACGAGACATGCTTGAAGACCGTCAACCTCGTGGAGACCTTCAACTTCCTGCTCGGCCTGCGGGTCGAGCGCATGCAGGCCCGGGTGCACCTCACCGCCGAGCTCAAGCCCGATGAGCACGGCCGGCTCCAGGTCTACGGCGACCTGAAGCCCTGCAGCAGCGGCGAGGGGTGGACCTTCCGGGTGGTCCAGGGCCACACCGCAGACGGCCGCGTGCTCGTGGTCTGGCGGGTGCTCACCGACGACCCCGAGAAGGACAACCTGATGCTCGACACCTTCTGCCTGCGCACGGGTCTCTTGGGCGGGAGCCAGGCCTTCGATCGGATCTACGTCAACGGCGACCACAACCTCGCCGGCCTCCGGCGCACGCACGACACCTGGACCGCCCACCTCATCGAAGAGAGCTTCCACCGCCGGATGTTCGACTCGGCAGACGCATAGGAGGGACCGATGGCACCATCAACGCCAACGCAGCGCCGCCGCAAGAAGCCGATGGACTTCTCCAAGCGACTGGTGCTCCATCAGTATCTGCTCTCCCTGTTCGGGTACGACACCCTCGAGGCACTGGGCGCGCCGCTGAAGGACCCAGCGCTCGAGCGGCTCGACCACGACGGCGTGTCGCGGATCCACAAGGTGCTGGTGAGCCACCTGCCCGACCGCAGCATTCTCGGCCACGACGTCTTGCTCACCTACGACCAGCACATCGTGAGCCACACCAGGCACATCAACCGCAACCGCACCCGGCCGATTCGGTGGAAGTACTTCCAGTACCTCGCGCTGCTCTTCACCGAGGTGTACCTCGACCGGTACTTCCACAACCCCGAGGCGCTGCGGGCGGCGCTGAACGCCCACGTGGACCGCTTCAACGCCGAAAAGAGCAAAGTGGACCGGGTGTCGCACTACGCGCCGGCAGACCTGAGAAAGGTCGCCTTCTGGAGCGCCACGGGGTCGGGAAAGACCCTCCTGATGCACGTGCACATCCTCCAGTACCGCCGCTACCTCGCCGAGCTTGGTGAGCCACAGGCGCTCAACCGCATCATCCTGCTCACCCCCAACGCAGGCCTCTCGCACCAGCACCTCAAGGAGCTTCAGGACTCTGGCATCGCCGCAGAGCAGTTCCAGCCCGGCGGTCGTGGACGGCTCGCCGGTCGGGCGGTGGAGATCATCGACATCCACAAGCTGCGCGACAAGACAGGCGACAAGACGGTCGCGGTGGACGCCTTCGAGGGCAACAACCTGGTGTTGGTCGACGAAGGGCACCGGGGTGCGGGCGGCGAAGAGTGGATGGACCGGCGCAACCGGCTCTGCGAAGACGGCTTTTCCTTTGAGTACTCCGCCACCTTCGGACAAGCCATGCGCGCGGCCGGGAAGAAGGCACTGGCTGAAGAGTACGCCCGCTGCATCCTCTTCGACTACTCGTATCGCTACTTCTACGCCGATGGCTACGGCAAGGACTACCGCATCCTGAACCTGGCCGACGACACCCACGACCCGGTTCGGGTGCTGTACCTCACGGCCGCCCTGCTCACCTTCTACCAGCAGCTCCGCCTCTACAGCGACCGACCCGCGCTTCGCGCCTTCCTGCTGGAGCGACCGCTCTGGGTCTTCGTGGGCAGCAGCGTGACCAAGGCCACCAGCAAGAGGGACATCACCGACATCGAAGACATCCTGCTGTTCCTCGCCCGATTTGTGGGGAACCGCGCAGCCAGCGTGCAGCGCATCGAGCGGATCGTCAGCGGCCGGTCGGGCCTGCTCAACGGCGCCGGGCTCGAGCTCTTCCCGGTCACGTTCTTCGAGCACCTCACATCGCGGAAGGCGACCGCCGATGCGCTCTACAGCGACATCCTCCAGACGGTCTTCCACGCGAGTGGAAGCGGCAGGCTCCATGTGGAGCGGCTCCCGAGGGCCGAGGGCGAGGTCGCGCTGCGCCTGGGAGACAACGCCCCATTTGGCGTGGTCAACGTGAGCAGCGTGAAGGCCCTGTGCGACCTCTGCGAGGCACACCCGGAGATGGTGGTGGGGGAGCAGGCCTTTCGCGAGTCCCTCTTTCGGGGCATCAACCGAGAAGGCTCAAGCATCACTCTCCTGATGGGCGCCAAGAAGTTCACCGAAGGCTGGAGCAGCTGGCGGGTCAGCTCCATGGGGCTGATGAACATCGGCCGAAAAGAGGGAGCGCAGATCATCCAGCTGTTCGGACGCGGCGTGCGCCTCAAGGGCCACGGCTTCGGGCTCAAGCGGAGCACGGCACTCCGGGGGATCGAGGTGCCGCCGGGCGTCTCCACCCTCGAGACCCTCAACATCTTCGGGGTGCGGGCCGACTACATGCGCCAGTTCAAGGACTACCTCGAAGAGGAGGGACTCCCGACCGACCACAACCAGGTCGAGGTGGTGGTGCCCGTCACGCTCCAGCTCGAAGCGGGCACGCTCAAGACGCTCGCGCTCCCGCGCCACCTCAAGGGCCAGTACAAGCGCAAGGGTCCTGCGCCGCGGCTGGGTGCGCCCCCCGAGCACCTGCCCCTGGTGGAGCTCGACTGGTATCCGAAGATTCAGGCCCAGCAGAGCGCGGGGGTGCGGGGTGCGAGCGCGGTCACCACCCGGCAGACCGGCACGCTCACCGCCCAGCACCTCGCCTTCATCGACCTCGACGCCGTGTACTTCGAGCTGGTGAAGTTCAAGAACGAGCAGGCCTGGCACAACCTGAACCTGCGGCGCGAAGACATTCGGGCCCTGCTCGAAGACGCCTCCTGGTACACGCTCTACATCCCTCCACAAGAGCTCGAGGCCACCACCTTTGCGCAGGTGCGGCGCTGGCAGGCGCTCGCCGTGGCGCTGCTCAAGCGGTACTGCGAGCGCTACTACACCGAGCGCCGCAACGCGTGGGAGCGACCACACCTGGAGTATGCCCACCTCAGCGAGAGCGACGGCAACTTCGCCTTTGCCCGCGAGGGTGGCTACCGCTTCACGGTGGATGCCTCGGCCAGGGCCCTCGTGGCGAAGCTCGAGCAGCTCCGAGACCGCATCACCGCGGGCACGCTCCGCGACACCGCCTTCGAAGACTGCGAGATCCTGCACTTCGACCGCCACCTCTACCAGCCGCTGGTTCACCTGGGCAAGGGCCGGATCCAGGTCAGCCCCGTGGCGCTCAACCAGGGGGAGCGCGACTTCGTGGCGCACCTGCGGGCCTTCTACCAGGCGAGACCGGACTTCTTCGATGGTCGGCAGCTGTACCTGCTCCGCAACATGAGCCGGGGCCGCGGCGTGGGCTTCTTCGAGGCCGGCAACTTCCACCCGGACTTCATCCTGTGGCTGGTCGTGGGCGAGCGGCAGTACATCACGTTCGTGGATCCCAAGGGCATCCGAAACCTGCACGGCCTGAGCGACCCGAAGATCGCCTTCCACCGCACGATCAAAGCGCTCGAGCAGCGCCTCGGCGACCCCCAGGTGGTGCTGAGCTCCTTCATCATCTCCAACACCGCACTCCGCGATGTGAAGTGGTGGACACCCGGCAGCGCCACGAAGGCCGAATTCGAGGCCCACAATGTGCTCTTCCAGGTGGAAGACGAAGCCACCTACATCGAGACGATGCTGAAGCGGGTGGTTGCGTCGGGGTCGCCGGCAGCGGCGGTTTAGCGGTGGACAGAGCGCGCTGTCGCCGGGTCAAGGCACCCACACCTCCCCATCCCCCGCCTCAAGAACCCGCCGCCCGGCCGACGCCGCCTCGCCCGTGAGCAGGTTCACACCACCGGGGCCATCCACCTCCACCGCCTCCTCACCAAAGTTCAGCAGCACCACGGTGCCATCGTCGAGGGTGAAGGTGGTGGGGGCCACGTCGTTGGGGATGGCCAGCTCGATCACCGGCCCCGCATCGAGACCAGAGACCGCCAGCAGGGGGCGCTCAGGACGACCGGGCTGGCCCAGGGTGGCGAGCAGGGCGGGGTCGAGCAGGGCCCGCCTGCGGTCGTCTTCGAGGGCGGTGAGGTCATCGCCCAGCATCCAGGTGCCGCCGGCCGCCACGCCGCTGGCCAGGGCGCCGCGCACCTCGGAGGCGTCGAAGGGGTCCCGGATGATGAGCTGGTCGGGATCCATCCACCACCAGCGGCCGTGGGTGAAGCGGCGGGCGGCGGTAGCCCGAGCCTGCCAGCGATAGAAGGCGCGCTCGGGGTCGCGGTTGCTCTCGAAGGCGATGTCGGAGCCAGTGCGGAACGACTCGGCGTAGCCCACACTCGGCAGCAGGGGGGCGCCGCAGGCCAGGATCCAGGCATCGCCCGAGGCCTCTCGCAGCAGGGTCATGGCCCGGTGGTAGGCCTCGATGCCCGTGATGTCTTCCTGGCGGAGGCCCACCTGGGCACCGGCATAGAGGAAGTCGTACTTGAGGTAGGTCCAGCCCTGGGCCGCGATGTCGGTGATGGTCTGCTCAAGCCACGCCGCCGCATCGGGGTGGGTGATGTCGAGCACCGCGTAGTCGTCGGTGTTGAGGTTGGAGAAGGCGAGCTCCGCGCCGTCGAGGTCGCGCACCCACCAGTCGGGGTGGTTCTGGTAGGTCTCGCTGTCGCGCGACACGTAGAGGGGTGCGAGCCACAGGCCCGGCGTGAAGCCGGCGGCCGCGATGTCTTGGGCGAGAGCGGCCATGCCGCTGGGGAAGTCTTCGCCGGCGGTCCAGTCGCCCCAGCGCACCTGCCAGCCATCATCGATCTGGAACACCTCGGGCACCACCAGCGAGGTGTCTTCAGCCAGCACAGCGAGCTCATCGAGGTTCAGGCGCACGTCTTCTTCGTTCACATCGCTGTAGTACTGGTACCAGGTGGCCCAGCCCACGGGTGGGGGTCGGTCGAGGGAGCGCGGCGGCGTGCGGGCCGACACGGCGTTGGCATAGGCCTCGTGCAGAGCGTTCGGATCGCTCCCGAGGGAGAAGAAGAGGGGATCGAGCGCGATGCGCTCACCGGCGGCGAGGGTGAGGGTGTCGCCCCGGTGCCCCCACACAGCGTGCACCCGGTCGCCGTCGATCCCCACGAAGAAGCGGGTGCGCGTGGCGCCCACCTCGCCCAGGATGAGGCTGCCGCCCAGGTCGCGGCCCAGCAGCGCCACCCACCACGAGGTGGCCGCGTGGTCTTCGAGGCTCGAGAAGCCGTCGCCGTCGCCGCCGGGGATGGCGAGTCCTTCATCATCGAGGTTGGGTGCCACCAGGCTGGTCACGCCCGACCACGACCACGACTGGAAGCCCTGGCGCCACATCACGGGCTCGGCCTCTCCGGTGAGGGTGTAGGCCCCCTCCAGCACGAGGCCGTCGACCACTGCACCCCCCGCGCTGGTGAGCACGGGCTGCCAGCCGCCGTCGACCGGCTCGAAAGAGACCGTGACGTCGCCATCGGCCAGCACCCGCGCGTCGAGCACGGCCGAGCCACACGCCGGGTCGGAGATCGACAGCGCGGCGCCATCCCAGGTGGCGGTGGCCGACGAGATCGGCGCGCAGCCGGTGGTATCGGGGGTGGTCTTGGCAGGCTCGTCGCCACCACAGGCACAGAGAAGCAAAGGCAGCAGACGTCGCACGAGGGCCTCCGGAGCGGCCCTCGCGTATCCTGTTGACCCGACTCGGCGCTCTTCCACGCCCATCCTCTACCGCCCCCCTCGGAGTCTCCACCATGTCCCAGAAGACCTGCATCGTGACCGGCATCGGCCCTGGCCTTGGCAGCGCCTACGCCCGCCGCTTCACCGCCGGCGGCTACCGCGTGGCCCTCCTCGGCCGCACCCGCGCCACCCTCGACCGCTACGCTGCCGAGCTTCCGGGCAGCCTCCCCGTGGTGTGCGACGTGGGCGATGCGGCATCGGTCGAGACCGCATTTGCCCAGGTCCGCGCCGAGCTGGGCGACGCCAGCGTGGTCATCCAAAATGCCGGATCGGGTGTGTTCAAGGGATTTCTTGATACCACTGCCGAAGAGCTGCAGACCACCATCGACGTGAACATCGGCGGGCTCTTCCACGTGGCCAAGCAGGCACTGCCGTCGATGGTGGCTGGCGGCGGCGGGTCTCTCATCGTGACCGGCGCCACCGCGGCGTGGCGTGGAAGTCCGAAGACCGCGGCGTTCGCTGCAGGCAAGGGCGGGCAGCGCTGGCTGGCCCAGGCCCTCGCCAAGGAGTTCGCCCCCCAAGGAGTGCACGTGTCCTACATCATCGTGGATGGCCTCGTGGACATGCCGCGCACGCGCGGATGGATGCCGAACCGCACCGACGCCGAGTTCGTGGCTCCCGATGCGGTGGCCGACATGGCCTGGTTCCTGGCCCACCAGTCACCCGGCAGCTGGACCTTCGAGCTCGACGCCCGGCCCGCGCCCGAGCGGTGGTGAGTCGCCTGTAGCGCCAGACGGACTGCGCAGCGATCAGCCCCAGATGCGACCCATGAGCTCTTCCCAGCTTTCCTGTCCGAGCAGCTCTACCATCTCGGTGTTGACGGCCTCCTCGATCTGCCCGTGGATCTCAAGCATCTCGCGACGGTCGATCTCGCCCGCTTCATGGGCCGCGTCTGCACCGGTCCAGCGCTCGTGCGCCGCCTCGAAGCGCACCACCAGGCGGTCCTGCATCTCTTCTGGGAGGTTGAGCTCTTCGCAGTAGACCTCGACCGTGGTGGCCATGTGGTCGAGGTAGTTCGACTCGTCGAGCTCCGACCGCGCCTCCCGCTTCGCATCGATGAATTCGTCGAGATATTCGTCGAAGGCGGCCTTCACCTCAGGGTCGTCGATCCCGAGGAGCACGGCATCCGCAGCCGCCACGCGCTCGCCTGATGGCCGATCCGGATCCGCTGAGCGAGCCGCCGAGCCGATGGAGCGTCGCTGCGACACCCCCACCCGGCGCTCCGAGGCGGCCTTCCGCTCTGCCGACCGTGTGGTCAACGCGTGTGCCGCGTCCAGCCCCGCGGGCGCCGCCTCCAGCACCGCGATGCGGTCCTTCAAGGTCTGAACCGTCCAGACATTCCAGCCCAGCAGAGCCACCACGAGCCCAACGAGTCCGATTGTTCCTGCTCGCTCCATGATACCTCCGAAGACCCGGCGAACGTAGCATTCCGCCCCCCCCCCCCGTATTCGCCGGGAACCATCCACACCACCATAGGGTCCAAGTCCATCCGCCCTGGAGCCCACCCATGCCCCTGTTCTGGCTTGCCCTCTTCACCGCACCCCCCGCACACGCACGACCACCCCACATCTGCGCAGCCGACCTCTCCACCCTTCCCCTCGAGCCGATGGGACTGATCGAGCCTCCAGTCCGGCTCGAAGAGCATGCGGTGCGCCCCGGACTCCTGCGCGCCCAGGCCGACATCTGCCGCTGCACCCCGCGCCGGCCGCGACACCGGCCCAGCGCGGTTCTCGCACGGCTCCACATCTCGCCCAGCGCAGGCACCGTGCGGGTCGCGTACACCTTCGACGCCCCCGATGGGTCTCCGCGAGCGGCCGAGCGCATGCGTCGGTGCCTGGGCATGCCCACTCTCACTGTGGAGCCGCTGCCCTACCGCAGCGACATGCTGGTGGACGGTGAGCCGATCGACGAGGTGTTGGTCTACCCCCTGAAGCTGGTGCTCACGGAGTAGCCCGTAGACCATCCCGCTCGGAGTGGCGCGGTATCGTTGCGTGCGCTCGAACCCACACCGATCCGAGGCCCCAATGCCACACCCCACCGCCAACCAGCGCTACTACCAGTCCATCCTCCCCCTCCAGGGCACCCAGCCGCGCTTCTTTGCGCTCGGCCTTCGCGGCTGGATCGGCACCGTCGGAGTGGCTTCGATGGTGGTTGTTCTCGGCATCTTGATCGGACAGCTCGATGGATTCGCCACTCTGGGTCACGGCCTCGTGGGCGTGGGGACAGGCTCGCTGCTCCGCGACATCGGGGTCCGGCGTGCCTACCTCGCCACATGGCCCCTCCTCGACGCCGTGCTGGACTGGGATGCCGTGCGTGACAAGGCGGGCACCGCCAAACCGGACTGATCGGTCGAACGCACTGCCACGGGCTCCTCGGTCGCGCTAGACCCCCCCAGGAGAGGTATCTCGTGCTTCGTTGGCTCCGACTGTCGCTGCTCGGCCTCGCGGGCTGCACCACCCCCGCATCAAAGAGCGATGGCCCCGGCACCACCACGCCCGCGCCCGGCGCCTACGACGTCGTGGAACCAGACGAACCCGAGACCGACCCGCCACCACCGCCGCCACCGCCACCGCCATGGGGCCTCGACGCCCGCCCGGTCAACACCACGTGCGTGATCCCCACCAAGCCGGCCTTGTCCACCACGGCCAACGTCACCCTTGAGCCCGCCTTTCCCAGCCTGTCGTTCTCCCGCCCCACATCCATCGTGATGGGCCCCGACGACCGCTGGTACGTGCTCGAGTCCGAAGGCACCGTCCTCACCTTCCCCAATGATCCCACCACCACCGAGACCACCGTGGCGATGGACATCCAAGACCGGGTCACGGGGCAGCTCGAAGGCGGCGGCGAGATGGGACTGCTCGGCATCGCCTTCCACCCCGAGTTCGCCACCAACGGCTTCGTGTACCTCTCCTACACCACCACTCTGGCCGACAGTTCCTTTCAGTCCAACATCAGTCGATTCACGAGCACCGACGGCGGCGCCACCTTCGAGCCAGCCAGCGAAACGGTCCTCTTTACCCTCGCCCAGCCCACCAAGAACCACAACGGCGGGCGCATCGCGTTCGGTCCCGACGACATGCTCTGGATCGGCTTCGGCGACGGCGGCGGCTACGACTACCAAGCCGACGCCCCCGATCCGATGTGGCACTACGGCAAGATCCTGCGGATCGACGTAGACGGCGGCGACCCCTACGGCATCCCCGCCGACAACCCCTTCGCCGACGGCACGGAAGGCCGCCCAGAAGTGTGGGCCGGCGGCTTTCGGAATCCCTGGGGCTGGAGCGTGGATCCGGTCACCGGTGAGCTGTGGGTGGCCGATGTGGGTCCCTCTTCGTGGGAAGAAATCAACCTGGTACAGACCGGCGGCAACCACGGCTGGCCGCAGTACACCGGCAGTGAGTGCCGGGCGCCCACCGAAGAAGAGTGCGACGTGCCCGACCGGGTGGACCCCATCTACTCCTATGCCTTCGGTGAGGGCAAGGCGGTCATCGGGGGTCTCGTGTACCGAGGCAGCAACATCCCAGCCTTGGAAGGGGCCTACCTCTTCGCCGACTACATCAGTGGCTGGCTGCGGGTGCTCCGGCGCGATCCGAGCACTGGCGCGGTCACCGTCACCCCGCTCATCGAGGGTCTCTCTGAGCGCATTTCCACGTTCACGACCGACGCCGACGGCGAGGTGTACGTGGTCACCTTCTCCTACACCGGCACGCTCCAAAAGCTCGTGACAGTGCCCGACCCCGACGCCGACACCGGCGCGGGCGCCCCGGATGGCACCGCCGCCTCGGCCTCCCAGGTGTTCACAGCCGAGAGCGCCTTCCGATACCTGTCGGCTCTCCCGAGCGTCGCCGCCGTGCACTTGGCCCGAGACATTGGCACCCCCGGCGCCCCCATTCAGGCCGTCGAGG
>CAJWOS010000183.1 GCA_913044235.1 uncultured Pseudomonadota bacterium | reverse complement strand
TGGTGCTCGACAGCGAACAGAAGGTGGACGACACCCGCACCACCGATCCGGAGCGATGCATGGTGCCCCATGCCGAGTACCCATTTGCGATCGATCCGGAACAGGGCTGGCTGTCGTCTGCCAACAACGATCCGGCGGGGCACAGCTTGGATGACATTCTCGAGAACGACGACTGGTATATCGGAGGCCCCTGGAACGACGGCGCCCGGCAACATCGAATCACCGAGCGACTCACAGAGCTTGCGGGAAGTGCAGATCTCGAGTCGATGGCGGAGCTGCAGGGGGACCACCACTCGCCATTTGGGCAGTACCTGGCTCCGCATATGGTCGAGACTCTGGCAGAGGTGCGGGCGTGGTCGGAGTCGGATGGAGCCACGACCGAGGCCGAGCGTCGTGCCGTGGAGCTGTACCGTACCGATGCGGTTCGCTTTTTGGAGGTGGAGGAGCGCCTCTTGATGTGGATGAATCGTGGATTCATGGCGCGGTCGGGTGTGGTGACCAGCTACCACACGCCTGCAGAAGACGATGGACGGGATGCAGTGGCCACCACCATCTTCAACGCGTGGAAGGGCTGGCTTGTGCACCGGGCGCTCGACGATGAAGCCATCGGCCGGGTGTGGCGCACGAGCGGCAACACCAGCCGGCTGCGTACTCTGGGCCTGATGTTCGAGGGGCGGGGAGCCGACAATCCCAGCGGCCTCGCCAGCTGGAATCCCGCCACGGAAGAGTCTGCATACTGGGATGTGCTCGACAGTGAAGTCATCGAGACGTCTCACGAAGTGGTGCTTGCTTCACTCCTCGATGCGCTGGAGCTCCTGGAGTCTGAGCCCACTGGCCCCGGTGAGGGGGGCTTCGGCACATCCGACATGGACCAGTGGCTCTGGGGGCTGCGGCATACCGTGCGCTTCGACTCCGTTCTCTCGGAGTTCCTGGGAGACAGCGGCTCTTTTTCGATCCTGACCGACCAGTTTTCCATCACGCCCGATGTGATTCCGCTCGCCGAAGGGCTCACGCCCGATGACCCCCGCTACGGACTCGAAGGATTTCCCCGACCGGGCGACACCGAGAGTGTGGATGCCGCGAACTTCGGCTTCAACCGAGACCGATTCACCTATGGCAGCGGTCCGGTCTTCCGAATGGTGTTCGCACTCGGTCCGGATGGAGTCGACGGCCTGAACATCCTTCCGGGCGGCCAGTCTGCGCTGACCGATTCCCCCTATTTTGCCGATCAGGCGGCCGCATGGTTGGGCAACGATGCGTGGCCGCTGCGATTCACGGTGGCAGAAGTGGTCGCAGGTGCGACCGGACGAGAGGTCCTGCTGCCGGCCTCGGGCGAGACCTGCGGTCAGCAGTTCGAATGAGACCGTGCGGTCTGTGAGGCCCGTGGGGGATCGAAACAAAAGTGCCGGGCCCGCATGGAACCCGGCGTGGTCGGTGCGCGGCGGAGGGTCACTCGCCGAGGATCAGCACCAGCTCGTCGGTGGCTGTGGTGAGACTCGCCGGCTGAAGCGCCTCTGAGACTGCAGCCTGTTCTTCCACAGACAAGTTTGCATCGAGGACATCTTCCACGGCGGTGACGTCGCTTGGGTGCCCATCGACAGCGTAGGCAAGTGAGCCATCCGACTCGAGGTCCACATCTACGGTGATGCCATTGTCGAGCACAGCGGTGACACCCGATGCATCCTGTTCGATGAGGAACGAGAGCGGAGGCGGAGCGTAGGGGCCGGGACTGTCGTGAGGGTTGAGACATTCCACGAGGGCGCTTGCGCGGTGCGAAATCATTCCGCAGCGGACATCGTCATTGGCCACAGCGGGAAGGCTGAAGGCAAGACCGGCGACCACGAAAAACGGTCGGGAGAGAGTAGACATCGTTACTCCGCAGGGCGATGGGGACTGAGGGCCTGAACTGCAACCCGTCGGGGCGTGTTCTTGGCTCGACTGTACCGGCTGCAGAATGGGATTCAATGGTGCCGTCGCGGCTCACATCGTGCGGGCTCCGAGAATCCTCACTTATCGGCGCATCACAACCTAAAATAGGCGCTGCCCGAAACCGGACACGCCAGAAGCGATCGCTACCCGCGCGGAGCATTTGGCGATGAGACACCACCAAGTGCATTCGGACGTGGATGCGTCCGAAGCGGGGACATGTAGTCGCTCCCCGTAGGGAGTTCGCCGACAAGTCGACACTACAGCAATCGGCACGGAATTCTGGGAGTTGAGGAAAAAACTTTGGTTTTGTGCGAGCTTCCCGCCCGCAAAGGCGGTCCAGCCGCTTCAAGAATCACCCACAACTCGACATTCACGACATCGTAAAGCCGTTGTTTCGATCGACGAGAGATTTCCGTCGAACAATCCACTGACAGTGGCTTTTCCCGTGTGTCGAGGCGCCTTGTGGTGCATTCGTAGAAGATCGTCTCTGTCCGATTGGCGTCGCGGCGGCGGAGTGGGCCGCGGTGGCGCTTCGGACATTCAATCGTAGCCAGCGACCCACAAGAGACGCCGCGGCTGCCCGGCTCTTGTGGTTCCGGGCGGCACGCGGCGGTTCGGCTCGTGCGGAGCTGAACCGGGAGATCTGCTCGCACGAGGGAGGCTGGGTGGCCTCGCCTCAGGTGATCAACAACTCACCGACGCGCCCGCGCGCGCTTGCTTTGCTGTTGATGGAGCGTCCGCAGCTCACGGTGCTCACATCGAATCCGGACCGATACAAGTCGCGTACCACCGGTACATCGGAATTGCTCAGAATGACCCGGATGCCCCGAAGCTTCAGCTCGGCGGCAATGTCGCGAAGCCGTGCCTGGTCGTCGAGCGTGAATCCATCCCGCGTGTAGTCTGTGAAGCTGGCCGTCTTTGAGGCTGGCACGTACGGGGGATCAAAGTACACCACGTCGCCGGGACGGGCTCGATCAAGCACTTTCTCGAATCCCTCGTTGTGAATCTTGGCCCCTTGGAGCGCGATGCTGGCGGAGCGGATGGCCCCAGGATCACAGATGTTCGGGCGGTCGTACCGTCCGATGGGCACATTGAAGCGGCCCTTTCTGTTGACCCGGTACAGTCCGTTGAATGCGGTCTTGTTCAGGTAGATGAACCATGCAGCCACTTCAACGTCGTCGGCAAATGCGTCGGGATCGAGCGCGCGTACGGCGTAGAAGTGCTCCTTGTCATGGTCGGTCGCGAGCTGGGCCAACCGCTCCAGAAGTCGCTCGGGCGCATCTCGCACGGCCCGGTAGGTCCGAACGAGGCGACGATTGGCATCCGAGAGGGTCGCCCAAGGCTCAGGCGCCGGATTGCGGCGGCTCGCAAGATTGAAGAAGAGCGCGCCTCCGCCCACGAATGGCTCGTGGTATTGACCGAAGTGTTCGGGGATGAGGGGGCTCAGGTCTTTCAGCAGCCGCCGCTTCCCGCCGGCCCACTTGACGAATGGACGCGAGGTGGGTGGCACACAGGAAAGAGGGACTTGTTGGGATGCAGGTGTTGGTGGCATGACAATCTCGTAGGTCTTGACATGCCAATACTATTCCGAGAATCAACCCCCAGTCGAGTCCAGTTGGTGGGATTGTATATTGCGAGGATCCCCATCATCCCTGTATTCTTGTGGAACATGGGGGTTCCACGATCTGGTGTGAATCGTCGGTGATGGCGATCTACGCCACGCTTCGCGCGACGGGGGCGAGTGTTCCCCGGCTGTGACACGCCCCAACAATCAAGACCGCGGTGCCATCCCGATCTTGTGGTGCCTTCGAGCGATTTTTTTGTGCGCGGGCTTGCGCAAACGCACGGAAGGCTTGTTTCGGCATGGTCTCGGGAGCGAAAAAACCCGCCAGGGTGCCTGCGCCTCTTGGGCTGGGGGCGAGGGTGAAGCGGGACCATGTCGGGCGGAGTGCTGGGCAGGACTCTGATCCATCACCCCTGAATGGAGGCGCCGGGTCTTCTGGCTGTGTACAAATGGCGGGTCCTTCCAGGGCGGCAACGATAGTTGAGCCATCGCTGGAGGGGCTGGCCGCACTCGTGAGACTTTGCGCTGAAGCAAGTCGCTTGGTCTCTCCGCCACAGCCAAGTTGGCTCCTGTGGTGTGTCGGACCCGCGGATTTTGCCACGAGACGTGTGGGTTGACCCGCTTGAGACTGGAGAGGTGAGGCGTGAGAGAAACCGTGCATAGCGATCGAACCGTCAGGCCATTGTGGGCGAACCGCTCGGGGTTGGCTGCCCTTGTGGTGCTGTTCTGCTTGTTTTGGGTCTTCGGTTGTGGTGCCCGAAAGTCCGTGCCGCCTCCGCCTGCTTCGTACATGGCACGGGCCGACCAGGCCGAGGTTGCGATGGCTGGAGGAGCGGCAAGGTCCCGTGCTCCCCGAGGACAGCCACCGGCTCCGATGGCGGAGTCTTCGTCCTCGTCGCCAGATGGTGTCGGCACTCCGCTCTCGCTTGAGGCTCCGGTTCGCAAGATCCACTACGCGGGGTATGCCCGACTGCGGGTGCAATCGGTCGAAGAGACCACTGATGCGCTTACGAAGGTGGCCCTTGAGCTGGGAGGATTTGTGGAATCCGTGACCGGTCGGGTGGTCACGGTGCGGGTTCCAGTCGAGCAGTTCGAGGTGGCCTTCGAGGAAGTGGTGGCGCTCGGAGAGCTCCTGCGTCGATCCATCTCGGCACGAGATGTCACAGAGGCATTCACGGCGGTGGACCTGCGACTCGAGACGGCGCGGCAGACCCGTGACCGTCTGGTGGCCCTCCTGGCGCGGGCGGAAAGCGAGCAGGAGAAGCTTGCGCTGATCCAGCAGATCCAAAGGGTGAGTGAAGAGATCGCTCGGTTGGATGCCCAGCTTCGCACCCTCGACGCGCTCGCCAACATGAGCAGGATCACGGTGGAGCTGGTGCAGCGGGAGGCGCAAGCCTGGCGCGACCAGGGTGCTGAAACGGCCGAGCTGGCTTGGATTCGCGAGCTTTCGCCCTTCGAGCCGGACCTCGTGAGCGATGGAAGAAAGCTGGCGCTACCGGTGCCGGTGGGCATGGTGCAGCTCTCGCCCAGTCGCCGATTCATCGCGGAGGGTCCCGATGGATCGCGGATTTGGACCGGTCGAATCCACAATGATCCCGCGGGCGATGGTGCCTTCTGGGCGGAGGCAATCCGCACCCGGATCGGTGCGGAGTTTGCAGAAGTCGAGGTCGAGACCCTCGGTGAATTCACCTTGTTGAAGCTCACCGACCGGGGCGACGCGCCCTACACTTGGTGGATTGCTGTGCGGCCGCGTGGCAAGCGGCTCGACGTGGTCGAGGTGTACTTCCCCACGCCCAAGGAGCTGCAACGCTTCGAGGCGGCCGTGCGTGCTTCGCTGGCCAATCATGGGGGGGCGGCATGAGCTGGATGACCTGGGGCGTGGCCCTTTGGCTTGGGGTCGCACACGCGGAGCCCATGGCGACTGTTCCTGCGGAGGCGGGACCAGCAACGGCCGAACATGGAGCGCAGTGGAACGCCATTACGGCGGAGCTGGTGTTGCAGGTGGACGATCGGGAGGCGTGTCTGGATGAGGCCGTTGCTGTTGCCCAGGCCCGCGGCGGTTGGTTCGCGGAGCTTGGAACGGAACGCGTGGCCCTGAGAGTGCCTGTGCACGAGGTGTCTTCCATGGTCGATGACCTTCGTGGACTGGGAGACCTTGTGGAGCGCTCCTACGCGAGTGAGAACCTCTCGCCCGAAGTGGTCGACCTACAGAGTCGCTTGCAAACCCGTCGGGAAATTTTGTCGCAGTACACGTCGGTGCTCGCGGAGGCTTCCCCGAAAGCCGTGGTCTCTGTCGAGCGGCAGATCACGAATGTGGTCGCGGAGATCGAAACGCTGGAGGGACGGCTTCGCGTGCTGAACGACCGTGCGCAGTATGCCCGGGTTGTGGTGCGCCTTCGATTCCGGGAGCGGCGCGCGCCGATGACGGATGGTTCCTCGAGTTTTGCGTGGCTGGAAACGCTCAACGTCTCCGACCTTCTCGACGACATGGCACTTGGGGTCCGGGGTCCCGTGTCTGGGGCCGCTGTGACGGCACCTCAGGGGTTTGCCTCCTGGCGCAGCGCCCGTCGGTTCCAGGCCGTCAGTCCCGATGATGTGGTCTTTCGGGTTCGTCGTGCGCGGAACAAGCCTCAGGCTGATCTGGCATATTGGCAAGAAGCCCTTCGCAATCGGATGAAGAATGCCGGATATACGCTACTGGCCGAGGCGGACATCTCCGCAAGCGGCACGCCTGGTGTTTTGCTGGAGCTGGGCGCGGCCGATGGCGAGCGCGATCAGACCTATCTTCTGTGCGTATTCGTCTCCGGACGGCGGCTCATCATCGCGGAGGCGACCGGTGAGTCGACTCGCTTCCGGGCCCGCCGTGATGCAGTCGTGGCCGCGATTGAAGCCATGAGGATTCCATGAGTGACAACTCCGTCGAAGATGCAGTGCTGCTTGCCCTCACCCTGCTCGAGGAGGGCGACGCGGAAGCGGCTCTTGGCCGGCTCGTCGAGCTCTCGGCGCTGCATGCGGGCAACGCCGACCTTGCGGATGCTTGGGCTGCGCTGGGCGACTCGGGCTCCGCTCGAGCGTCCTTTGGGAAGGCGGTTCTGACTGCGCTCATACCGGTGGCGCGCGGGTGGCCGGACCCTCGGGGGCGATCCACGCTGATGATGGCCCTCGCAGAACTGGAAGTCACCCATCGGGAGGTGAGCTGGGCTGCCCACTGGTTGAAGGGCGCGCTCGCGGCCGACCCTGCCGATCCTCGCCCATGGGATCTACTGGAGCTGATGCTTGATGTTCATCCGAGCCTGCCTGTGGGGCGAGACACCAAGAAGCTGCTGCGCGAGATCCGTCAGGCAAAGGGCGAGCTGCCGATCAAGGACGACGACTTTTCCGGGTTCACCATGGACTCCTGGAGTGCCGAGGACTCCTGAGCTGGGTGCGCATCCGGTGGAGCGTCGCCCGGCTCGGTGATGTCCCATTCCAGGCTCCGTGTGCCCATCTTGGGCTCAGTGTGAACGACCCGTACGCTCCGGTGGCGCGCCGCCGGGTCCGGCTGCAACGCGCTCATCCACGCAGAGCAGCAGCAGGGAGGTCTCGGTCTGACCAATCACCGGACTCGTGCAGGTATTTGGCCCTTTCGGCAGCATGGGTAGGACGGGCTGCCAGCCGGACCATGAGACTCCATCGGGGGACTTGTTGAGCACCGGATATCGACGGCCATTCTGTAGGATCTGCGAGAGCAGCCAGATCTGGTCGTCGATCACGGTGGCAAAGGGCACGGTGTAGCCACCCCACTTGCGGGCTGGCTTTAGAGGATCGCCGGTGAGGTGTACGACGCCTCGCCCAAGCTCGGTCACGAAGACGTGTCGCTGGCCGCGGAACAGGACCGGTGAAGGGTCTGCCAGACCGCGCGCTTCGTAGACGACCTGTCCACCGGGCGTGGTCCTCAACTTTACGGACTCATCGACATCCGCCGGGTCACCGGAGGTCGCCATGGGACGACTCGCGAACCAGAGCTCTTCCCCCAGGTACTGGGGATCGATCACCGAGCGGGTGTCGCCGACGTCGGGCCACCAGGTCTGCCGCTGCCACGTGCCTTCGGGGCTGCGCTCCAGGCCCCGTACCCGCGGGCCGACGTACCACTCCCACCAAGGGGGCTCTTCACTGTGGTCCAGACCGGTGAGCCACCAGGAGCCATCGGCTCGCACGCTCAGGCCGAGACTGTCGAGCCCGGTCGCGAGAGGCTCCGGGTTGAGGGTCCAATATTGCCCGCCATTGGTCGACTCGAATACCCGTACCTGGGTCTGGGCCAGCCGGGGATCGGGAGGGAGCGAGCCCGATGCACATCCCAGGAGGCCGAGCATGGAGAGAAGGGCGCGCATGGCGGCGACGTATCCGGGTGGTGCCATCCTGCACGAGCAGAATCGCAGAGGCCCGCAGGCACAAAAGAAGACGGCCGCCTCAGGGGCGGCCGTTCAGAACTCAACGATGTGAGGTGCCGGTGTGTACCGATTCGACTGAGAGACGAGTACCGTATGGACGGTGGTGGTGTGAATCCAACAGTGTAGGGGCCATTTATCGCTGCGGATTGCGCTGCATGCGCTTGCGTGCCACGAGTGGCAGCTCTGCAGATAAAGACGTCCTGCTGTCGGGCTCTAAGCACCCGTAAGGGTCTCTTTACGTCGGGCAGCGTGCACCCTTGGCTTGTATCGGCGGCGAATCGTCGGTCAATACGCCTCCACGTTGGAGGATAGGAATCATAGGAAGGAAATAGGATTGCACCAGGTCGACTCGCCCGAGCGGCTGTAGAGGCAGATTGACCGTCGCACTTCCGGTTGAACCCCCCCGACCAGGTCCGCTATGAAGCGGCATTGGTGGAGTAGGAGCTGCGGAAGCTGCAGGTTCCGGTCCGTTGGGAACGGGGGATCATCGGCCTGGTGCGCAGTGGTGCTCGGGTGGGTCGCCAGAGTCACTACTGGCAGTACATGCCATGGACACCTCCTGTATCAGAAGATCGTCAGGGTGGGGGCTTCGGCGTTTGAGCCGTCGCTCCCTGGGACATTCTTATTGTACGCATAGAGGATTCCAACACAAGATAAAAATACAAGAAATATAGTTTTTCTTCAGCAGGGGGTTCGACCGTCGCTCCGGCGGGGCCTGCAGGCGGTGGCCCAGATGAGATACAGTGCAGCCAGAGCGGGATCCCCCAAATGGCCTTCCCCAGGAGAAGTCATGGGCGTCAAGATCGACCAGTTGCTGACTTTTGCAGTCGAGAATCGCGCATCCGACATTCACCTGGCGGCGGGCGAGACGCCCGCAGTGCGGATTGATGGTGAGATTCGGCGCCTCGAGCTTCCGAAGCTGTCTCGTGATGATGCCAAGCGCCTGGCCTATTCGATCATGAACCAGAAGCAGAAGACCCGCTTCGAGAGCGAGATGGAGATCGACTTCTCGGTGGGGCTGAAGGGGCTCGCGCGCTTTCGGGTGAACGTCTTCACGCATGCGCGAGGGGTGGGTCTCGTGCTTCGGCAGATCCCCACGAAGGTGCTCACGCTCGAGCAGATCAAGGCGCCCAAGGTCTTTCGGCGCATCGCCGACCTCCGGAAGGGACTGGTGTTGGTCACGGGCCCCACGGGATCCGGCAAGAGCACCACTCTCGCAGCAATCATCGACCACATCAACAAGGCTCGCAACGAGCACATCCTGACTGTGGAAGACCCGATTGAGTTTGTGCACACCGCCGAGAACTGCATCATCAATCAGCGCGAGGTCGGTGCCCACACCAGGAGCTTCGCGGCTGCACTCCGGTCGGCGCTTCGGGAAGACCCGGATGTGATTCTTGTGGGAGAACTTCGCGATCTCGAGACCGTCTCACTGGCGATGACCGCTGCGGAGACCGGCCATCTCGTGTTCGGTACCTTGCACACCAACTCGTGCCCCGAGACCATCGATCGCGTGGTGGATTCTTACCCCCACGAGCAGCAGGCGCAGGTGCGCACCATGCTGTCGACCTCATTGATGGCGGTGGTGACTCAGGCGTTGTTGCGCAAGGCGACCGGCCCTGGTCGCGTCGCTGCGCACGAAATCATGCTGGTGAATCCGGCGATTCGGAACCTCATCCGCGAAAACAAGCTGCACCAGATTCCGTCCATCATGCAGACGTCGAAGGGCGAGGGCATGTGCACGATGGACGAGACCTTGCGCACCCTCGCGTATCGCCGCGAAATCACCCAGAAGCAAGCCATCTTGTACTCGAACAACCCGAACCTGTTCGATACGGATGAAGGGCGGCCGCGGCGCACGCGATAAGATCGGGTCGGCCCCAGCGGCGGTGCGCTGGAACCTACGGACTCTGGTGGTGGAGAAGCGATGTCGCAAATGCCTGCGCAATTCGAGATCGTGCTGAATGGGGCACCCAAGTGGGTGCCGGTCAACACGTCGGTCGCCCAGCTCTTGCGGTCGTGTGGGCTCGATCGAGCGGGAGTGGCGGTAGCAGTGGCTGGCCAGGGGGTGCCGCGCACCCAACATGAACAGGTCCAGCTCGAAGCAGGTCAGCGCGTAGAGGTGGTCCAGGCGGTTGGCGGTGGCTGACCGGATCGATGGCATGGCCGACGCCGAACCGGAGGTGTTCCTCAAGGCACCTCACTTCAGCACGAAGGGCATCGGAGCGTTCATCCGTTTCCTGGACAACCGGGAAGGGGCCTCGGTGATTGATGGCGCCCTTGAGGATGCAGGCTTGCCGCGCGACTACGTGATGGCAGAAGACCTCTGGGTGTCCAGTGAGTGGCAGCTGCGGTTCCAGCGTGCGCTCGCCGGTCGGCTGTATCAGCTCGCTGAGCTGCCCGAGCATGACCATCCCTTCTGGCAGCTCTGGCGAGAAGGAGGCCAGTCCTCGCTGTCTCGAGAGGCTGTGGGACCGTTGTTCGATGTGGTCCGCACACTCGGCTCGCCGGGGCTGGCGTATCGACAGATGCCCACCCTGATGTCGCTCTACAATCGCACGGCACAGCTTTCCACCGAGAGCATTTCGAGCAGCACTCATCGCATCACGCTGTCACATGTGGATGCCACGCAGTCGATCGACGCTGCGCTGTACTGGAACTTGTTGGGGACCCTGGAGCGCTTGCCGATGATCTGGGGCCTCCCAGATGCGCAGATCGACGTGGAGGAGAGTCCCTTCGATCCGAAGCAGGGATCGCAACGCCTCGTGCTCAAGGTGCGGCATACCAACCCCGAGTCGATCCGGTGGGGCCTACGCATGATGGGCACGCTCGTCGGCGGGGTGCTGGGTGCTTTGGCGGCCACGATGGCACATCAGGTGCTCGTGACCGTTCTGGGTGCCTGTCTTGGCAGTCTCGCGGTGCTGTGGTTCATGGAAATCCGATGGCGCGCACGGGCGGAGCTGGAGCTCGCCGAAGAGGGCCGTCAGCTGGAGTCACTGATCGCGGCCCAGGATGGCCGGTACCAGGAACTCTGGGAGGAGGAGCGCAAGCTCCGACGCAGCCTGCTCGCAAGCCAGAAGCTGAGCGGATACCTGCCGGCTGATCTGGTCGATGAGATCTTGGAAAATCCAGAAATGGAAACCACTCTGGGGGGGCGTCGCACCGATGCCGCGGTGTTGTTCGCCGACCTCGTGGGCTTCACGCCTCGCACGGAGCGCCGGTCACCGGAAGACGTGGTGGACGAGCTGAACCTCTACTTCAGCTACATCGACCCAGCCTTCCACAACAACCGGGGCGTCATCGACAAGCGGATGGGCGACGGTGTGATGGCGGTGTTTGTGCCTGAGCGCGACGAGACCCCCGAGTCGGTTCGTCTGCGGGCGGTGTTGTGCGGTCTGGAGATCTTGCGGGCGGTCTCGGCCTGCAATCGAACCCTGGAGGCGCGGGGAGGAGAGCCGCTTGCTGCTCGGGTGGGCATCGCAGCGGGCCCTCTGGTGCAGGGGACCATGGGATCTTCGGTGAAGTTCGAGTACACGGTCATTGGCGATGTGGTGAACACGGCCGCACGACTGGAGGGGCAAGCCTCGGCCAACCACATTGTGGTGAGCGCCGACGTCTTCGACTGCTTGAGTGACGGTGGGGCCATACCGGGACTCCCAGTCGACAGGCGTCTGGTTCGAGTGAAGGGCAAGGCCGAGCCGATCGAAGTGGTGGAGATTCTGCCACTCGACGGGGTGCCTGCGTAATCATCGTCGCCGCGGCTGTTGGGGCCGGCTAAGGCGGAGGGGTGGAAGAACGACCGGGCCAAAGCACGGACTCAGGCAAGCCAGCTCGCGCTTGGGTACGTCCCGTGGCATTGATTGGTGGGATGGCGCTGCTGGCCGGCGGCCTCAAGCTGGCGGGAGTGGAAGTCACCCCCGACCAAGTGGCCGAGACTGTCGAGGCGAGTGGTTCTTGGGGAATGGTCGTGTTTGCCTCTGTGGTGGTGGCCTCGAACCTGATGCAGATCCCGGCATGGATCTTTGTGCTGGCTGCTGGCTCCCTGTGGCCGTTCTCGCAAGCGCTGGCGCTGTCCTACGCATCCACCCTGTTGGCTGCGACGGTCACCTTCGAGGTGTTCGGTCGGGCGGGCGGCACCGCGCTGCGCGACATCGAGAAGCCTTGGATGCGGAAGATTCTCGACACCATTGATGCCCGACCCGTTGTGGGCGTGGCACTGCTGCGAGGCTTTCTTCTCATCACACCGCCAGTCACGGTTGCCCTCGCGATGTCTGGCGTACCTCGCCGGGCCCATCTTGCGGGCACGGCCATTGGGATCATCCCGTTGCTCGTGATTTTGCTCGCGGGCCAGGAAGCGCTCTGGAGCGGCATTCAGTCCGTTCTCAACCTGGGCGGATGACCGTACCCTACCAAGCGTCGGGGACTACACCGGTGCCGTTCGACTCGTGGCCTTGAGCAGCTCGAGCTTCACGAGCGA
>CAJWOS010000182.1 GCA_913044235.1 uncultured Pseudomonadota bacterium | reverse complement strand
AGTGCCGCGAGTCGCGCGTGCTCAAGGAGGCGGGCGTCGTCAAGAAGCGGGTGTTCGAGGTCGTGCTTGGGCGGTGGAGCGATCGATCGAATCGCGAGTTGTCGTAATGTACCTGATAAGCGACTGTACATGTGCCACAAACTTGAAATACGCTACATGGTCCACACATTCTACGGAAAAGGGAGGCACCTTCATGCGTAGAAGTAGTCGTCGTTCCAAACCTCACTCCAGCTGCCGGGCCCCCTCTCGGCAGTGAATACGGCGCGCGTGATGACCGCGGCGCCTTCCATGAGGTTTCGGGCGACTTGAACCACGGTGCGGTTCTGCGCGGGCTCCAGAAAGGTGCCCCGGGCCCAGGCGTTGAAGGCACCCTGGGCCGGGCCACACCAGATCTGGTAGTCCACGGCCCGGTCGGCCACGCCGGCGATGGCCCACTTGGAGGACTGGCCGAGGTAGGCCCGAAAGACCAGCGCCATCTGGTGCTTTGGGTCACGCTCTGCCTTTTCGACCTCGGCCGGGTCGCGTCCGGCCCAGAAGGCGCGGGTGGATTCCCAGGCGTCTTCGAGAGACTGCTTCAGTAGCTTTTCGACAAAGGCACGGTCTTTTGCGGACAGGCTGCCGAGCGACGGGTGACTGCGGTACAGCTCGTACAGCCGCTGGCCGCGTACAGCGAACATGGTCCCGCGGCGGAGGACCTGCACCTCAACGCCCATCTCAAACATGTCGGCTGCAGGTGCCATGATCACGTCGGCGAGGCCTGCCTGGCAGAGGAGGTCGCGTCCGCGGGGGCTGAGCCCGGACTCGATGCATGCCTGGTTGACCGAGCCCGTGAGCACAAAGTCTGCACCCAAGGAGAATGCGGCCGCGGCGGCATTCGGGGTTCCGATCCCGCCGGCCGCACCGAGTCGGATGGGGCGTCGGTAGCCCCGCTCCGTCACAATCTCGTCGCGCAGCCGCTGAATGGTGGGGAACAGGGCGGTGAGCGGCCGGTTGTCGGTGTGACCACCCGAGTCGGACTCGACAATGTAGTCTTCGGCCACCGGAAGGCGTGCGGCAAGGCGCGCCTCTTCGGCTGTGAGCTGGCCTGTTGCCACGAGCTTGTCGAGCATCGCGGTTGGTGGTGGCTCGAGGAAGCGGCGAGCGACCTCCGGGCGGCTGATTTTCGCAAACACTGCGTTTCGGCGGTGGACCCGGCCGTCGGCATCTTCGAACACGCCGGTGTAGGCATAGCGAATGAGCGGCTCGGTCAGGCCCATGAAGGCCGCCGCGCTGATGCGGCGGACGCCCTCGCGGATGTAGAGGTCAGCCACCTGCGCTTCGATGGCGGGCTCGTTCGGCGAGTGGATGAAGTTGCAGCCCCACGTGGGTGCCCCACGGGCCACATCGCCGTCGCCCAGCGCAGTCTGCAGACGCGTCACGCCAGCGGCGACCTGATCGGGATGCAGGCCGGCGGCGCCGAAGAATCCCAAAAAGCCAGCGCGCGACATGGCGATGACCATGTCGGTGGTGGCGATACCGTTGGCCATGGCGCCCTGCACATAGGCGAACCGAGCGCCGTGGACCTCGCCGAAGGAGCGGTTGCCGAGCCACTCGGGGTACAGCGCGGGAAGCTGTCCCAGAACCGGCCATCCCGCAGCGCCAGGACCACCGAAGCCCAGCTGTCCATCGAGGCCCAGTCCGAGGGCTCCGGTTTGTGGGTCGCGCACCACTGCGGCGGGCTTGCGAACGGATGCCAGCAAGGGCAGCACTGCTGCTGGATGAAACGCAGGCGGTGCGTGCGTGGGATTCCAGACGAGTGGGGCGGGCGCGGCCGACATGAGCGGTCCTGGGGGGCAGAGCCAACGAAAACGAGCGGGGGCGAAGCCGGGCACTTGATGACGGACCAAGCGCAGACGGACCCAGTTCGATCGAGAAGGGGTCGCGGGGTAACGACCGCAGTGGTTCGGTGTGTCATGGCTCGGTCACAGGCCCGTGATTCAACGGCCACCCATCGCGACGACACACGACTGACTCCCAAACGAAGCACCTGCGCCCACCCACCAGGGGGGGGGGCGTACGGATGGGGGTCGTTGCTTTCCTCGCTGCCGAAAGAACCACCACCGGCGAGATCTCGTTGGATCATCGACCACCCGAGAACCGAAAGAGGGCCGCATGTGCGGCCCTCTCAGCAAGCGGAACGATGACTTTGCGTCAGTCCACGCTGCGGAAGAAGGTCGGGATGTCGTAGTCGTCCGGGTTCAGTCCGCTGGCCAGGGAAGGGCTGGACGAACGGCTCGGGGGCGCAGCGCCACCCCGGGCGTTGCCATGCACCACACGGCGGACCCGGCTCTCGATGTCGGGTGTTGCCTTCAGCCAGCTCTCGTCGAAGCCCGTGGCGATGACGGTCACCCGCACTTCGTCCTTGAGGGTCTCGTCCACCACCCAGCCCCAGATGACGTTCGCATCTTCATGGGCTTCTTCCTGAATCATGTTCGATGCTTCGTACGCTTCGAACAGAGTGAGCTCGGAGTTGGCGGTGATGTTGATCAACACGCTCGTTGCACCGGCAATGGAGACATCGTCGAGCAGCGGCGAGGAGACAGCCTTCTGCGCAGCTTCGACCGTCTTGTGGTCGCCCTGGCCATAGCCGACACCCATCAAGGCGAGGCCCTTATTCGACATGATGGTACGAACGTCGGCGAAGTCGACGTTGACGACCCCCTGGAAGTTGATGAGGTCGGAGACCCCCTTGCAGGCCTGATACAAAACCTGGTCGGCCATCTGGAATGCTTCGCGCATCGTGGTGCGCTCGGTGGCCATGCTGATGAGCCGCTGGTTGGGAATCGTGATCAGCGTGTCGACCACCTGCCGAAGGTTCTCGATGCCTTCGTCGGCCTGCTTGCGACGCCGACGCCCTTCGAATCCAAAGGGCCGAGTGACGACCGCCACGGTGAGTGCACCGAGCTCTTTGGCCACCTGTGCGATGACGGGTGCAGCACCGGTGCCGGTGCCCCCACCCATACCGGCGGTCACGAAGACCATATCGGCATCGGAGATCAACTCAGCGATCCGGTCGCGGTCCTCGAGCGCAGCTTCGCGGCCCACTTCGGGGTCGGCACCTGCACCGAGGCCCTTGGTGAGCTGCGTGCCGAGCTGGAAGCGCCGCGGAGCAAGCGAACGCTCCAGATCCTGGGCATCGGTGTTCATCACGATGAATTCCACCTGAGACATGCCGGACTCGATCATGTTGTTGACCGCGTTGCCGCCGCCGCCACCCACACCAATCACCTTGATTCGGGCCTTGTGGGTCTCTTCATGCACGAAGTCGAGGGGCATTCGGTTGCTCATGTTGCTGTCTCCTGAGGCCGGTCCGAGTGGTGGGCGGAGGCCATGGGCGGGGCTCGGGTGGAGGGTCCAAGCGCGTGGGGTGCGGGGAAAGGAAATCTACGGACGAGATGTCAGAGTTCGAAGATCGGGAAGGGGGGTGGCGATGGCCACTGCGCCGGCATCGAGATCGATTCGCTGTGGAACCGATGTGTCGAGGCCTGCGGCGACAAGCCGGTCGAGGCGCGCAAATGCTTCTGCGGGTGAGCCGAAGCCCACGAGGTATTCGCTGCCCCCGCGGCCAACGACGACGAACCCGAGGCGGTCGTCGAAGTGCAGCTCGCTGATGGTGGCGGGGCCGATCCATGGATGGCCGGCGGCAGCGTCAAGCACCCGGATGCCACCTTGAACCACCGCATTCGCGAGGTCCGGGCGGGTGGATGCGAGCTTGGGGTCGAGGCCGGTGAGGATGGGGTAGTCGAGCTGCTCGCCACGGGCCTGTCGGAACGGACGACCGGAGGCGTCGACCAGCCAGAGGCGCTCGAGAGCCAACAGCAGCCGAGGCGTGTGCTCTTCGACGACGATCTCGACCGTGCTGGGCAGCAGGCGGCGCACTTCAACGCGGGAAACCCAGGAGTGGGCCTCTACGTGTGTGGCGACGCCGTGCAGATCGACGTTGAAGAGATGAGTGCCTGGTGAGATGTCGGCGAGGTGCCGGATGGAGATCTCGGAGGCGTTGAGGTTGCCAGCGACCACCACCGTGTCGACCTCCCAGTGCTC
The DNA here is from genome assembly GCA_913044235.1 of uncultured Pseudomonadota bacterium. Classification (GTDB taxonomy): domain Bacteria; phylum Myxococcota_A; class UBA796; order UBA796; family UBA2385; genus CAJWOS01. Next base: position 8,322 of record CAJWOS010000182.1, on the reverse strand, counting down.
CCCCGTGGCGACTTGGTGCGACAACAGCCCTACGACAGTCACGAAGAGACCACCGGCAACGCCGGCACCGAGGACGCGACAGATGCGCGTCCACAGATCGGGAGTTCCGTCCTGAAACTCAGGCTCGTGAAGAGAGGGAGAGTGCACGGGAAGTGGCGGGGGCGTGGGGCGGGGCCTTCGGGAGGCGTAGACAGGATGTCTGGAGGGGGCCAGGGGCCGAGGAGGGAGCGCCCGTGTGGGCGGTGCGTGGCGGGGCACGCGGTCCACAACCGGGGAGGTTGTGGGAGGGGCGGAGAGGGTGAGCAACAGTGAGAACCGAGGCGCCCTCAAGCGAATTCAGGATACCAAGTCGGACTATTGTTGACAAGGCAACAGTGTGGGATTTCCACGTGGCCCCTCGACAATTAAGGGGCGCTGGTTGGGGTGTTCAGGAGGTTGACTTGCCCGGCTGCAGCGTGTCCTTCGCCAATGCGAGAGGGACGTGCAAAGTAGCGGTGCGCGCAATGTGTTCCACGAGTTGTGGAAAGTCGATTCCGCGCGCGCCGGCCGCCATTGGGGAGAGCGACGTGGCTGTCATGCCGGGAATCGTGTTGACCTCCAAGAACCAGCATCGGTCTTCTGCGTCGACGATGAAGTCTGCGCGCGCAATCCCGGCGCAGCTGATTCGTTCATACGCGATGACCGCCTGGGCACTGGCGTCTTGCGCGGCGGCAGCGGAGATGGGAGCGGGAACGATGTACTCCGTGCACCCTTCCGTGTACTTGGCTTCAAAGTCGAAAAATCCTTCCCGGTCTTTCGGGCGAATCGAGACCACGGGCATGGCGGTGCCATCGAGGACGGCGACGGTAATCTCTTCTCCAACGATCAGTTGCTCGAGCAACACGGTGTCTTCGAATCGTGTGAGTGCGGCGAGGGCATCGGGCAGCTCCCGTGCGGAGGCCACTCGCTGGATGCCGATGGTGGAGCCACCTTTGGGTGTCTTGGCGATGAGGGGAAAGACAAGTCCTTCGGGGATGGGGTCCCCCGCTCGATAGACATGGTCGTCGGGCATCCGCACGCCGGTGTTTCGCAGCATCCGCTTGGTGGCGATCTTGTCCATCGCGACGGCCGACGCGCGCACATGACTGCCCGTGTAGGGAACCTGCATGATCTCGAGTAGACCCTGCACGCATCCGTCCTCTCCGAACAGGCCATGCAAGGCCAGCCAAGCGAGGTCTGGCTTCACTTCCGCGAGGCGCGCGGGAAGGTTGGTATCGACGTCCACTTCCACGACCTCCCATCCGCGGGACCGCAGTGCGGCAGCCACCGCCTTTCCGCTCTTCATCGAGACGGCGCGTTCTGCCGACATGCCCCCCATCAGGACCGCGATACGGGCAGTGTGATCGGTGAGCTTGGCATGTAGACGCTGCAGGACCGGGCTCTGGGAGATGGAGTCGGACATCACCGCTTCCGGGGGCTGGGGTTCTGAGGAGTGCGCCCGAACACGCGTATCGCGGGCTTGGTGACCATTACGTGCTCGCGGAGGAGCTTTTCTGAAAGCGCACGAGCCAGGAGCTCAAGGTCGGCGGCAGTGCCTTCTCCCGACTGCACGACCAGTCCAGGCCACGCCTGACTCAGCGTCCAGCCCCGCAGCCGGCTCTCGCACAAGTCTGGCTCGGACAGCGTGATGGCAATGTGGTGGGTCGTCCCGCCCGCGTTGAGCATGGCGGTGTCTGGGGCGAGGAGCTGCCCGGGCAGGAGCGGGGCCGAGGCCGCTGGCGGCACCGGTCGGAGCTGGACCGAGACCAGGGAAGTGGTGCGCGCTAGATTCGGGGGGGCAGCAGTGGCCGCGACCGTGCGGCGTCGAACCGAGTCTCCCGAGACGACGGTGACCCCGGCGCAGGTTCCGGCGAGGCGATGGCTCTCGCCGCAGGCGAACAAAGCACCAGGGGTTCCGGACCACGATGCGAGGGTCGAAAAGGCCGGACCGGCGGCGGACAGCGCTGAGAAGGGTGTGATGGCACCGAGAATCACGGAGCCGTCCGGACCGGTCTGCAGCTGGTCGAAGCCCGCACCGAGCGTGAGTACCGCGCCACGGACGCCGCCTTCTCGCGCCACCATCGTTGAAAATGGCCAGCACACCCGCCAGGGACACCGCACCCGCTTCAGGAGCTCGGTGGCACCGCTCAGGGCTTCGGGGGTCTCGACGTGCACGAGTAAGTCGGCGGGACCACCGGTTCGGAGCGTGAGAACTCGGTCGATGGGCTCGTTGCGAAGGACCGTGACGCCTGCCACGCGTGGCAACGCGATGGACAATGCGGCCAGGACTGTTTCGTCGATGGGGGCACGAGCGCTCATGCGGGGGAGTCCGTGAGGTGCTCGGCGAGCCGTCCACACACGGTGTTCACGTCACCCGCGCCGAGGGTGATGACGACGTCTCCGGGCTGCACAACCGAGGCAAGGTGCTCACCGGCCTCGGCAAGGCTCGTGACCGGCTGAACCGAGCGATGGCCGTGGTTTCGAAGTGCGGCGGCCACCCGCAGTGCGTCCAATCCCTCGATGGGTTTTTCGCCCGCCCGATAGATGGGACACGCCACAACATGATTGGCTTGGTTGAAGCTGCGGGCGAAGTCGTCGAGAAGATCTCGAACGCGGGTGTAGCGGTGTGGCTGAAAGACGGCGATCAGGCGGCGATGGGGCCAGGCTTCCGCAGCGCCCGCAAGCGTGGCGGAAATTTCGGCAGGATGGTGCCCGTAATCGTCGATGATGGTGACTTCATCGGTGCCGCTGCCGATGCGGTGCCGGATGCTGAAGCGGCGGTCGACGCCCTTGAAGCCATCGAGTGCGGCCTGTAGGTCGGTGAAGGCGACGCCGAGCTCCAGTCCCACGGTGATGGCCGCAAGGGCATTCTCGACATTGTGCCGTCCGGGCATTCCCAGGGTGACCCTTCCGAGGGGCTGATCGTGCCACACCACCGTGAAGGCGGACTGCTCGCCGGATGGTGTGATGTCTTCGGCGCGGCAGTCGGCTTGCGTGGTGAGCCCATAGGTAATCACCCGACGACGAATGCGCGGCAGGAGTGCCTGTACGTTTGGATGGTCGAGACAGAGCGTGGCGAACCCGAAGAAGGGAACCTTGTTCGTGAACTGCACGAAGCCATCGAGCAGACGCTCGAAAGAGCCCCAGTGCTCCATATGTTCAGGGTCGATGCTGGTGACCACGGCAACGGTCGGGTCGAGTGTGAGAAAGCTGCCGTCCGACTCGTCTGCTTCGGCGACCAGGAACTCTCCTGCGCCCAGCCGTGCGCTGGAGCCGATGCTGTCGAGACGTCCACCGATCACGATGGTTGGGTCGAGTCCAGCGTGGTGCAGGCAGCGTGCCAGCATCGATGTGGTGGTGGTCTTCCCATGACTGCCTGCGACAGCCAGACCGTACTTCATCCGCATCAGCTCACCGAGCATTTCTGCGCGGGGAATGACGGGGATCTTCAGGGCATGTGCAGCGCGGATCTCCACGTTCCGATCGGGAATCGCGGTGGATTTTACGACGACGTCGACATCGTTGATGTAGCCGGGGTCATGGCCGATATGGATGGTGGCGCCCAGGGTGCGTAGTCGCTCAATGGCGCTGCTCTCGTTGAGGTCTGAGCCCGTGACCGCATAGCCCTGCGTGACCAGGACCTCGGCGATGCCACTCATGCCGCTGCCGCCGATTCCCACGAAGTGGATGCGTTGGATCTTCCCGCGGAACATGGCTCAGGCTCCAGAAGCGATGGTGGGAGTGCGCGCGGCGAGCCCTCGCTGGGGCCAGCCCTCCGAGACCTCGACCTCGTTGCCTTCCGCGGCGATGGACAGCAGGACGCCCACTGCCCAGAGGTTCGCGATCATCGCACTCGCTCCGTAGGAAATGAAGGGGAGCACCAGGCCCTTGGGCGGAACCATGCCCATCACAACGGCGAGGTTGAAGAAGGCTTCGAATCCAATCATCGCCGTGAGCGTGGAGGCGAGAAACATTCCAAAGGCGTCTTTGGCGCGCCGGGCGATGACCAGTCCCCGCCACACGAACAGTCCAAACAGCATGATGATCAGGACCAGGCGAACGAGGCCGAGCTCTTCGGCGATGACCGCCGCGATGTAGTCCGTCCAGGGCTCTGGGAGGAAGTGCAGCTTGGCCATCGAGTTGCCGAGCCCTTGTCCCCACAGTCCGCCGGAGTGCATCGCGACCCAGCTTTGGATGGTGTGGTAGCCCTCGGCCTTCTCGGAGGCCCAGGGGTCGGTGAAGCTCGTGATTCGGTCCATTCGGTACTGGGCTGACATCACCAGCGCCACCGCACCGAAGGAGCCGAGCAGTCCGATGCCCGCAATGAAGTGGTGGCGGAGGCCTGCCACGAACAGCATGATGGCGCACAGTCCACCGATGATGGCGGTGGTGCCGAAGTCGGGCTGTCCTATCACCAGCAGCATCACGGGCAGTGGGAGGAGCGACGCTCCCAAGACCACTCGCCAGTCTGCGACAACGCCTCGGTAACGGTCGAGGAAGTGGGCCATGCTCAAGAGCACAGCGATCTTTGCGAACTCAGACGGCTGCAAGTTGATGGAGCCGAAGCCAATCCAGCGCTCAGCGCCGTTCGCGGAGTGTTGAATCCCCGGTACGTAGGTGAGGACCAGCCCCACCATGACCGCGGTGTAGATGAAGTGGCGGTATCGCCGCAGCATCCGCGTGGGTGTGAATGCGGTGGCACCACACAACATCAGCCCTGCGGCGACGGAAATGAGCTGACGCGTGAGAAAGCGCATCTCGTCGCCCCACTCGCCGGCGACAACTGCGGATGCGGAATAGACCATCACCAGGCCGAGCACGGTCAGGATGGCCGTGACGGTGATGAGCCAGAAGTCGATGCTTCGGTTCATGAGGCAGGCTCGTTTCGGGGGCGAGAGGCGGGAGTGCGCGCCAGGTCAGTGAAGTGGTGACCTCGGGCTTCGAAGTCCGAGTAGGCGTCGAAGCTGGCACAGGCGGGGGAGAGGAGGATGGTGTCTCCAGGCTTGGAGACGGCTCGGGCGCGGAGGAGAGCGTCCGGAAGGGAGGGTACGCAGTCGTTGGCCACATTCGCGTCAGTGAGCTGCGCGGAGATGACCGGACCGGCACTGCCAAAACAGATCACCCGCCGAGCGCGGGCCTGCAAGTCTGGCGCGAGCACCTGGTAGTCGGCGCCCGCTTTTCCCTGACCGCCGAGCAGGAACACCGTGGGTTGGGAAACTGCTTGAATGCCCACCAGGGCGGCTTCTACGTTCGTGGCCTTCGAGTCGTTCACGAAGGTTACGCCCCGCTGGTCGGTGTGGACCGCTTCCATCCGGTGGGGCAGCGGGCGGAGATCGCCTGGGCGGATGCGGTGGGGCGAGATGCCCACATGTCGCGCAAGCAGGAGTGCAGCGCCGAGGTTGCGGCGGTTGTGGAGTCCAGGGAGCGGAAAGTCGCTCAGGTCGAGGGTCTGATCGCCGAACTCCAGCTGATCTCCCGTGACCTGGACCCCCGGCTGGGCGCCCGTCCAGCGCACGGTAGAGCCGCTTGTGGGGAGAGCGGCCCTGCAAAGGTACTCATCGTCGGCAGGCAGCACTGCGAGGTCGCCTGCAGCCTGGTTTTGGAACAGCTGCATCTTGGCGCGAGCGTACGCAACCATCGTCTTGTGGCGTGCCAGATGATCCGGTGTGAGGTTCAGGACGGCCGCAGCATGGGGGCGGTATCGCTCCGTGTTCTCGAGCTGGTAGGAGCTCACCTCAATTACGGCGAAGTCGGGAGCAGGGCCGCCCGTCACCAGCTGAAGCGCGAGCGACGATACCGGGTCTCCCAGGTTCCCTCCCACCCAGCTCGTGTGACCGGCCTGCAGGAGCACCTGGTGCAGGAGCCACACGGTGGACGATTTCCCGTTTGTACCCGTGACCGCCAGTGTGCGGACCCCAAACTGTTCCAGGACCGATGTGGCGACATCGAGCTCACTGCGTACGGGGACTGCCGCATCTCGCGCGGCCTGCAGCAGCGGAAGGTGCGGGGGAATGCCGGGAGACAAAACCACCAGGTCGGCATTCAGCAGATCGCCGACATCGTGCCTTCCGTAGACCGACCGGGTGCCCGGCACGACCGGAGCATCGGCCCGTAAGTCGGTACAGACCACGCTGTCGGCGCCCGCGGCGACAGCCAGTTCGGCGGCCCGGAGACCGGACCGCGCCATTCCAAACACCACGACACGGGCGCCCGAAAGCTCCGGAACGCGCGTGTCGGCCATCAGCGCACCTTGAGGGTGGAGAGGGCCACGAGGGCGAGCAGGATGCTGATGATCCAGAAGCGCACGATGATTTTCGGCTCACTCCAGCCAAGCTTTTCGTAGTGGTGGTGGATCGGTGCCATCTTGAACACCCGCTTGCCCGTGAGCTTGAAGCTTCCGACCTGGATGATGACCGAGAGGGTCTCCAGCACAAAGATGCCGCCGACCAGGGCGAGCAGGAGCTCATGCTTGGTCACCACCGCGAGGATGCCGAGTGCGCCGCCCAGGGACAGGGAGCCCACATCCCCCATGAAGATCTGTGCGGGGAAGGTGTTGTACCAGAGGAATCCAAGCCCGGCCCCCACGATGGAGACAGCGAAGATCGTGAGCTCGCCGCTTCCTTCGACATACGGAACAGCCAGGTACGACGAGAAGCCTGTGTGGCCTGCGAGGTATGCGAGAATTCCCAGGGTCATCGCAGAGGTCATGACGGGGCCAATGGCCAGGCCGTCCAGGCCGTCGGTGAGGTTGACGGCGTTGCTGCTGCCGTTGCACACGAACATACCGAAGACGATGTAGAGCCAGCCGATGCCGGCCACGCCGGGGAGCAGCTCGTCGAAGTGGATGGTGCTGTCTTTGAGAAACGGTACCGCGAGGTCGGGCTCAATCACGCCTTGGGTGTAGCCCCACGCGAGGACCGCACCGGCGAACCCGAACTGCCCCAACATCTTCCAGCGGCCTGCGAGGCCATCGCTGGATCGTTGCACCACCTTCTTGTAGTCATCGACGAATCCGATCAGTCCGTAGCCGAGAAAGACGATGAGCACCATCCACACGACTGGTTGGTCGAGTCGCGCCCATAGCAGTGTGGAGGTTGCAATGGAGATGATCATCGGCACCCCGCCCATGGTGGGCGTGCCCACCTTGGCCTGGTGCTCGGGCCCGTAGTCCCGAATGATCTGCTCCATCTTCACCTTCTTCATGTAGGTGATAAAGCTCGGGTAGAGCAGGTAGCAGATGGCCAGGGCGGTCACCATTCCCCATGCGGTGCGGAAGGTGATGTACCGGAACAGGTTGAAGAATTGAACCTGATCCGCCATCGGAACCAGCAAGTAATACAGCATCAGCCCTCTTTCGGTGCTTCAGGCACGGCGATGTGTTCGAGGACGGACTCCATGGCGACACCTCGGCTGCCTTTGAGCAGCACGAGATCGCCCGGAGCGAGACGAGCAGAAATCAGAGCGGCGAGCGCGGGTGCATCGGGTGCGCTCAGGACGGCCGACGCACCGGCATGACCCGCACTTGCGAGGCGGTCGCGCGCGCGGGCAAAGCGAGGCCCAGCGGTTCCGACGAGGTCAAGCCCCTGGGTGAGCACATGTGCGATTGCCTCCTCATGCAGGGAGTCCTCGTTGGGCCCGAGCTCCAGCATGTCGCCCAAGAGGGCGACTCGACGCCGGCCTGCGACCGCGGCGAGGGTCTCGACCGACACGCGGGTGGAGAGAGGGTTGGCATTGTAGGCATCATTGATCACCTGGATGCTCCCAGGACCACTCTGGAGCCGCTGCCGCATGCCGACCGGTTGGTAGCTTGCCACCCGCTCCGCGGCCTGGACCGGGTCGAGCTCGAGCGCCACGGCCACGGCCATCGCGGCGGTGGCGTTGTGGGCCAGGTGCAGTCCAGGACTTTCGAGGATGCCACGGACTGTGGCTGTGGCGGTGGCAATCTCGAATCGGGTGGCGAGGGTGCTGCCGTCGACCCTTGCTGACAACAGGCGAACCTGTGCTTCCGGGCTGCGTCCGTAGGTGACCACGCGAACCCCTTTGGGCAGCGGGCGGTCGCGAATCCGAGGGTCGTCGATGTTGACGCAACAGATGTCTCCGGGGCGTGCGCCATCGAACAGCTCACCCTTCGCACGAGCCACCCCATCGAGGCTCCCGACCCCTTCGAGATGGGCGGCGCCCACGTTGGTGATCAGGCGGACCGTTGGCTTGGAGATGTCTTGCAGGAGTGCGATCTCGCCGAACGCATTCATCCCCATCTCCACCACCAATGCATGTGCGTGCGGTGGGGTAGCCAGCAGGGTG
>CAJWOS010000181.1 GCA_913044235.1 uncultured Pseudomonadota bacterium | reverse complement strand
CGCGCGGAGCGCGCCGCGCGGCTGGACGAGCGGGTCTTCGTCGCTCATGTCGAAGACCGCGCGGACGCCCGCGTGGTCCTCCTGCTCGTACTCCGGCTCGCGGACGGCCTCGCGGAACGCGAGGGAGCGGGAGTCGCGGCTCTCGAGAGCGCGTCTGCGCTAGATCGGGGTGAAGGACGTGAAGCCGTGGCCGTTGGTGTTACCCTTCTTGGGCTTCTTGAAGAACGAGGGCGCCTTCTTCTTCGACACCCAGCATCCCAGCACCGGCTCCCCGCAGCGCATCATGCGCAACCTCCGACCCGAGCGCGTAAAGGAGGAAGTGGAACGGTCACGAGAGCGACTCCAGCGCGACTTCATCGAGCTTGTGCAGTGCCATTGGCCGGATCCGTCCACACCGGTCGAGGAGACCATGTCGGCCCTCGCGGACCTCGTGCACGCCGGTATCATCGGTGCAGTCGGGGTCTCAAACTTCGATGTACCCCTGCTGGAGCGGGCGAAGGCAGCCCTCGCAGCGCGCGGGATTCCCCTGGCGAGCAACCAACCCCGATACTCCCTGCTCGACCGGGACATCGAGTCGGCCATCCTGCCGTGGTGTGTCGAACATGGCGTGGGTACGCTCGCCTACTCTCCCCTTGGACAGGGACTGCTCACGGGGAAGGTCACCACTGAGCGCACCTTTTCGGAGGGCGACGGCCGCGCCACCCACCCGCTCTTCACGCTGGAGTCGCGGCGGACCATCCAAGCGGCCAACCAGCAGGCGGAGGTGCTGGCTCGAGCGCATGGCTGCTCGCTCGCGCAGCTCGCTCTGGCGTGGTGTCTGCACCAGCCTGGAGTCACTGCGGTGCTGGCGGGCGCTCGAACCGCGTCGCAGATCGTGGAGAATGCAGGAGCGGCGGCGATCTCGCTGGACGCTCAAGAGCTTTCGATGCTCAGCGGACTCTTCGAGGGGCTCGGCGAGTAGGAACGAGGTGGGGATGTCTCCGGTCACTCAGTCTTCGCCCAGCTCCCAGGCCGCATAGATGTCGGTACCCTCCACGGGCGTGGCGGACCGTGCATAGCGTCGGTATGCATCGGCCCGGTCGGGGGTGTAGGGCGGCGTGAAGACGTCGATGAGCTCGCACCACTCGGTGGCCTGTAGCGCGTGGATGTTGCCACGACCCGACACGAGCGTGGCGTGGTCACCAGGACCGAGAACCACATCTCCCTCGTGCTGAATGCGTAGATGCCCCTCGGGGGTGGTGCCATCGAGGAGTGTGAAGGCCTCGATCGTCACCGATCCAGTGATGCACAAAATCACGCCGGTCATGCGTGGATGGTTGTGCAGTTCGATGCTCTCCCCAGCTTGGAACTGCAGCACCGTGACCGAGAAGTCGCCGCCATCGTGGACGGTGCGAATCGCAGGAAAGTCCCGTCGCGTGCTCTGGTAGCGATCCAGCAAGCGCTGGAGGGCCGGGTCGGTCACATCGACCGCACCCAGCAGGGAGGCGACGGCCTCTACATGGGCTGCTTCATTCCAGTCCGGTGCGTACTGTGTGCGGGTGAGGGCCTGCAGCTCGTGCAGGATGGTGTCCCAGTGCAGCCCACTGGAGGAGCGGGGGAGGCTCGCTGGGCCAACGAGAGCGGCTTGTGCGGCGACCGCCCGCCCAGACAGCAGGCGGCCAAACGCCAGCAGGGCCGTGACCGCTCGAGCGGTCAGGTGAAGGGAACTGCGCCGGGAAATCATGGGCCACCGTAGCAGGGGCGGATGGGTACACCCACAGGAAGCAGACCGCAGCACCCGCATTGGTGTACCCTGCCGCGAATCGACGGGAGCCACCAATGCCTTCTCCACCTGCCGCGCAGTCCGATGCCAGCCTTCGAGACCAGCTCACCAGCTTTTCGCGGGTGTTCTGGATCGCCAACTGGATGGAGATGCTGGAGCGTCTCGCCTACTACGGCCTGCGCACGGTGCTGCCCATCTACATGGTGCTGAGCCTCGAAGAAGGCGGCCCGCAGTTCGACCACGTGCAGAAGGGCATGATCTACGCCTGGTGGGCGGCCGTTCAATCCGGGGTGCCGGTGTTTACCGGCGGCTATGCCGACCGGTATGGCTACAAGATCACGGTGGCCATCTCCATCGCCATCAAGATCGCTGGGTACCTGGTGATGGCCTATGCCGTGCCCCTCGCCGCCTCGATGACCGATGGAGTGAGCGCCACGGTGCCCGGTCACAGCATGACCTTCACCATCTTCACGGCCGGAGCCATGCTGCTTGCGCTCGGGACCGCTGTGTTCAAGCCCGGCCTGCAAGGCATCATCGGTACCCAGCTGAACAAGGACAACGGCTCGGTTGGCTGGTCCGTCTTCTACCAGCTCGTGAACGTGGGTGGCTTCCTCGGCCCCTTCCTGGCCGGCTGGATGCGGCTGCTCGCTTGGGAGTGGGTGTTCGTGAGCTGCGCCATCATCGTGGCTCTGAACTACATCTTCCTGTTCTTCTTTCCGGAGCCAGAAAAGGAAGCCGTGGAGCAGACGGAGGGCTTCATGGGTGCGCTCAAGGTGCTCTGGCAGTCGGCCATCGGCATCTGTGAACCCCGCTTGATGGGCTTCTTGGTGATTTTCTCGGGCTTCTGGGCCATGTTCCATCAGCTCTTCGACCTGTTGCCCAACTACATCGACGACTGGATCGACAGCACCATGGTGGCCGATGCCATTGCCCGACCCATCCTCGGAGAGCTTCCGGCCGAGTGGGGTGGCAACCTGCCCCAGGAGTACATGATCAACCTGAACGCCGGCATGTGCATGCTGCTGGCCTTCATCATCGGCTACCTCACGGGCAAGGTCCGCTCGATGACCGCGATGATCTCGGGCATCATTGTGGCTGCCGGGGCCATCTACAGCCTCGGACTGACCACAAACGGGTGGTTCATCCTCCTGGCCATCGCCACATTCTCGCTGGGTGAGCTGATGAGCTCCCCCACCAAGATGCGCTACTTCAACAACATCGCGCCGCCGGGCAAGAAGGGCCTCTACCTTGGCTACATCAATGCCACGGGCGGCATCGGCTGGGCGCTGGGCTCGGTGATTGCAGGTTCGATGTACGAAGAGGGCGGCGACAAGGTGGTGCTGGCTCGCCGCTACATGACGCAGGAACTCGGACAGGGTGCCGAGGTCGTGGAAGCCATGGAGAAGACCGCGGTCTTGCCCAAGCTCATGGAGCTCACGAGCATGGATGCGGCCGGCGTACGGGAGCTGCTCTACACCACCTACGACCCTGGCTTTGTGTGGACCCACTTTGCCCTCATTGGCTTGGTGAGCATGATTGGTCTCATCATCTATGACCGCATCACGCAGGCGAAGGTGGCGTGGGAAGCGCCTGCTTTGGTGGTGATGACCACCCTCATCGCCGGCTGGACCTATGCGGGCGGCGACCTGCAGCGAGGGATCACCACTGGCGTCATCTTTGGTGGATTGATGCTGCTGTACATTATTGTCGAAAAAATGGCGCCGCACTTGCTGCCACAAGGACAAGCGAGCGAAGCCGACGAGAGCGAAGCCACCGCATAGGTGGTGTGGTGCCGGCGTCGTTTGGCGCGCTGTCTGAAATCGTCGTTTATTCCCATCCCAACGCGCCATTGGTGGTGGTTGGGATAAGGCGCGAGGAGAGTCGGTAAGTCGAGACACGCAACGACGAGGTGCGCATGTTCGGACTCCTCCTCCCGCTCGCAGCAGCAGCTGGACCGGGCTCCGTCGTGGTGCATGTCGATGGAGCCAGACCGCTCGGCAAGGCGGCTCGGCCCGGCGAGACTGTGGTGCTCGCTCGGAGTGGTGCGGCGCGTGTGGGCAGCACCGACCCCGCGGGTGAGGTGGCCTTCCGAGGGGTCTCCGCGGGAGAGTGGCAGGTCTGGCGGAGTCTCGAACCAGAGCGGCCGGGGTGTTGGGAGCAGGGTGTGGTGCAGGTGCCTGCGGGTGAGGAAGCGCAGGTGGTGTTTGGCACGGTGGCGGCGGCCGATGCGGCAACAGTCTCGTGTGGGTTTGTGCACGAGATTCCAGGGAAGAAAGAGGGCGAGCACCGCCCTGGGGTCTTCAAGATTCTCCTGCCTTTCGACTCGAACCTGGGCGACAGCCCAGTACCCATCGAGCTCAAGCGCGCTTCGGGTCGCACGGTGGCCCGCCTCACGGTGCGCGCTGGTGCAAACAGCTTCGACGGCCTTCGTGCAGGATCCTACACCCTCGTGGCCTACCCGCCGCGGATGGAGCCCGTCACCCGTACTGTTCGCTTGGAGCGCGATCTTGGCTCCAAGCTCACGCTCGACATCCATCCGCCTCCGGCAGAGGGGATGGTGCGGGTGCAGGTGGTTCCCACGCACCAGCGCAATCCAGCGGGCGTGGTGGTGCACCTCGAAGACCGTGCGGGCGGTGTACACACCGTCACGTCTGACCCTTCGGGATGGGTCACTCTCGCGGGGATTCCGGCCGGACCGGTCTCGATCTGGAGCCAGTTCGCGGGGGACGAGGGCGACCGCGAGACGGTCACGCTCTCGGTGGATCAGGGGCTTGAGCACCGCCTTGCGGTCGACATGCCCCGGTCGGAGGGCACTCTCCGGGTCATCGGTGTGCTCCCTCGGTATGGCCCGCAGTATGGGGTGTCTTCGGTCTTGCTGGCGGGCACAGAGCGGGTCGACACGATGGTACCGGTGAGTGGTGAGCGGGTGGTTCAGGGGGTTCCCTCCGGAGACTGGACCCTGCACAAGGCCTCCGACGGCACGCCACTGTGCCCGCAGCGCGTGCCTGTGGAAGATGATGCCACCACAGTCTTGTGGTTCGAGCCCACCCACACGCTTCGCCCATGCGTGTACCGGGTGTTTCCCGGCACCGACGCGAGCTGAGCGCACACCGGTCGGCTATCGAGCCACGGTCACCGCACCGGCGGGCACTTCGCGAAGCGTGGTGGTGGTGGCATCGGGCCAGGTCACCACAAGCTGGTCGACGGCGGTCTCCTCCCCCAGACCGAACGTGACGGTCGCGGCGCTCGCGGAGCCCGTTGTGGCGGGCAACATCCAGGCCGTTCGGGTGGTGCCATGGCGCGTGACGTCGATGCGTGCGCCGATGCCTGCGTGGTTTCCAGCGCCGCCGTCGAGCGTGACCCGCAGCGCGGAGTCGCAGCCCCCCCCCACGTCCCAGTAGGTGGTGTGCAGCAGTCCGGTGAGCAACAGTTCATCGCGTCCGTCGCCGTCGAAGTCGCCCGTGAGCACTGCACGATGGTCGCTCGGGTCGTCGAAGGCCAGCGCGGCGGCCATCCGGGTGAAGCCGTCGGGACCGCCCATCAGCAGTGCATCGCGCTGGTCGTCGCTCCAGGTCCAGGCGGGGTCGAGCTCGCCCACGCTCTCACGCTGGACTTCGGCGATCACACCAAAAGCCACGGGGAGGTCCACCCACCCGTCGAGGTTGAGATCGATGGGGGTCGCACCCCAGGCCACGAGCTGGTCTTCCGCGGCGGGAATGCTGGCACTTCGGGCCACGGTGGCGTCATAGAACGTGCCGTCGCCGAGGTTGTGGAGGAGGTCTGGTCCTCCGATGTCGGTCACATAGAGGTCCGGGTGCCCGTCGCGGTCGTAGTCGGCCACCGAGGCCGACATCCCGTAGTGAGACAGGGTGCAGAAGCAGTCCTCAGACGGGGTGAAGCGGCCGGTACCGTCGTTGAGCAGGAGCATGTTGGGCACGATGTACGGGCCGAAGTCGTTGGCGAAGTAGAGGTCGAGGTCCCCGTCGGTGTCCACGTCGAGGGCGCCGATGGCCTGCGTGTGGGCATCGTGGAGAGCGGCGGGGAGTCGGTCGGAGGCATCCTCGAACACCCCAGGGGTCGTCTGGAGGTAGAGGCTCGATGGGTCGCCGGGGAGCTGTTCTGCCACGATGGCTTCGATGGTTGCGCCTGCTCCGAGGCGACGCCCGACCACCAGGTCGAGTCGGCCGTCGGCGTCGAGATCGGCGAAGACTCCATGGCCGGTGAAGCCGTCGCTCGCGGGGAGGGCCTCGACCCGAAATCGCAGGTCGCCTTCGTTGAAGAGCAGCACGTCGGGCGTGCCGGGCTCGCTTCCGACGAACGCGTCAAGGTCGCCGTCGTCGTCGAGATCGGCCAGGGCGGCTGCCGACCCGGAAGGGAGGAGGTCGCCGGTGTCGGTCCGCGCCTCGAAGAAGGTGAGCTGGTCCGTACTGCCGGTCAGGATGCGGGTGAAGCCTCGGGTCGCGAGGAGCACATCGTCGAATCCATCGCCGTTCAGGTCGCCCACAGCCGCACCCCAGCCACCGATGCGAGGCGTGGAGAGGGCGTCCCACTCTTGCCGCTTGGTGAGGGCCAGCGGAGCGCATGAAGGCTCCGGCCAGGTGGGTGTGTCTCTGTTGGCCGTGTCGGCCGTGTCGGTTGGTGGCGCCGTGGTGGTGCCTGTCTCCGACATGCCAGCACCGGTGTGCCTAGGCGTGCTGCTTCCTCTGCCGGTGGACGGCTTGTTCGACGGTCCACTGGCGCATCCTGTGACGCCACACAGCACGAAGAGGAGGGTGCGCATGGAGACGCTCCAGAGGGCAACGACTCCACCGTACCCGACTCGATGCGTGCAGTCAGTTGCACGCGCGACGCGAGGGGCAGACGCTGCGCTTCGGTGTGTGCGGGTCCAGCAGGCCCGAGGACGACAGGGTCTTGGGCTCCGCTCGACGTCCCACAACGCTGCAAACACCACTCCCAGAGACCCTCCTGCGGTTTCCATATTGCGAGTGAAAGCCAACACTTCAGTGGTGTGCAGGATGCATCGTGAACAGCACTCGGGCGGGGCGGCGCTGTGCGCATGACGGCACCGCGATCGGGCATGCTGCAATTTGTGCTTTGGTTTCCCCTCGCTCCGTCCGTACTGGGGATGTGGCGTCTGGTGGTTTCTTGGTGCATCAAACAATGCGGAATCGGAGCGGATGTCTCCGACCGCGCGCTGTCGTTCGTGCGGATTCCTCATGCTTGCGCGATGTGGAGTGTGTTGCGGGTAGGTATCTGCGATGAACGAGGCGAATGAAGACAGCGAGGCGGTGCTCGGCTCGGAGGCACGCCGGGTGCGGGTGCTCGTGGCGGAAGACAATCCAGTCAACCAGATGGTGATGGAGGCGATGCTGGGCAGCGCAGACATTGAGGTGGTGCTGGTCGACAATGGGGCCGACTGTGTGCGTCGAATCGCTGCAGTCCAACCAGATGCTGTGCTGATGGACTGCCAGATGCCGATCTGCGATGGCTATTCGGCAAGTCGTCAGCTGCGCGCAGCGGGGTGGTCCCTTCCGATCATCGCGGTCACGGCCAGTGCGCTGGGCGACGAGGAAGCCCGCTGTCGGCAAGCCGGGATGGATGCCTTCATGGCGAAGCCGGTGCGCCGAGACGCACTACTGGAGGTCATCGAGCACTTCTGCAGTGCGACCGTTGGTGGCACTACGCAGGGGCGGTGAGCCACTGCTCTGGTGCGAATGCATGGCTCGTGAGCGCGCCGAGTGCACCTCGTAGAGGATGGTTGGGGTTCGACTCTACGGCGTCGGCCATCGCTTCCATGGCCTCCAGCACGGGGAGGTTTTCGTTGTCATAGACATCGCCTTGCAGCAGTCTCAGCACGTCAGCGCGATGCTCGGGGTGCCGGATGAACCACGTAAACACCACGTGCAGACGGTAATACACGCTGATGAACCGGTGCCAGGTGCGCGTGCCGCGCATCAAGACCTGCGCATAGGTGTCGAAGTCACGGGCGTCGAAGCGGGGACGCTCGAGGGCGGCGAGGATCGCCTGGGATGCGAAGCGCGCGCTGTTGAGTGCCACGCTCACCCCGCTCGAGAAGATGGGGTCGACGAACCGTGCGGCATCGCCCACCAAGAGGAACCGGTCGCCGGTGATGCGCTTCATCGCGTAGCTGTAGTCGGCCTCGAGGCGGATGGGGCGGACGGGACGGGCGGCACGAAGGGCGCTGTGCAGCTCGGGGCACCGGGCGATGCGCCCCCAGAACAAGGCCTCAGCGCTGCCGGCTTCGGCGAGGTTTCGCTTCTGCGTGACCACGCCAAAGCTGGTGATGCGGTCGGTGATGGGGATTTGCCACACCCAGGCGTTGGGCTCGGGCAGGAAGTGAATCCAGATGTGGTCTTCGCGGTCGGTACCGCGATCAAAGTCCTCGAACCAAGTGTGTGCAGCCAGCTGGTTGAACACCGGATCCTTCACACGAAGACCGAGCTGGCGTCCGAGTACGGTCGCCCGGCCGCTGGCGTCCACCACGAGCCGAGTGCGATGTGTGGTCGTGGTGCCGTCTGCGTGGCGCACGGAGAGCTCCGCAGCGCCATCGGCGTCGAGATCAACCGCGCGAACCTTCGCAGGCATGTGGACCTGAGCGCCGAGCGTGCGGGCTCGCTCAAGGACCATGTGATCGAACCGCGCACGGTCCACATGGTAGGTGAACGGCCGTGTGACCCCTTCCTGGGCTCGCTCGGCGAACCGCAGGCTGGCATCGCAGTCGGTCGATACACCCTGCCAGTCGTGGTCGTAGGTGTGACGGCTGCCATGCGCCCGCCAGACCGCTCCATACTTCCGGGGGAAGCCTTCCTGTTCCATTTGATCGAGTAGACCGAGCTCTCCGAGCACCCGATTGGCGGCGGGTACCAGAGACTCACCCACGTGTGGTCGGGGAAACTGGGTGCCCTCAAAGACCACCACGGACCGTCCGGCGGCCGCCAGGTAGCCGGCCAGAGCGCCGCCAGCTGGTCCGCCGCCGATGACGGCGACGTCTGCGTCGAGTGGACGGGTCACACCTGGCTCCGAGGGTGGGGAAGGCGGGGCGTACCCTGGTCTGGTGGACTTGCGTAGGTGGTCGGCGCCTCGTCGCTGAAATCGATGGGACTGCTCACTTCATCGCATGAAGAGCACCTTCATCTGCGCGATGTTCACGTCGTTGCTGGGGGTGTCGCCACCGCCGCGTCCGCCCACATAGGTGGTGTAGTGCGCGAGGTAGGTCATGTTCCAGCCGTCGCGGATGGTCACGGTGTAGGTGCGCTCGGCATCCAGGCGTACAGGTACGAAGTTGCTGTCGCCCCAGTTTGTCCAGTCTGCGCGGTGTGGCATCACGAGCGGTCCGGAGCCCACGACCGTACCGCCGTCGTCGACCACATCCACCCACTTCACCGCCGCTGTGATTCCGGTGTCGAAGCCGCCCGATCCGTTTCCGTACGTGACCTGGATGTAGTGTTCGCCGGTGTTTTGGGGCGTGATGCTGGTCGAGAGGGTGTGGTCGCGGGCACCCCAGTTGCCATAGTGCCCGCGCCCGTGCTCGGTCGACCAGTCTCCGCCGTTGGCGGTGAACGCCTCGGCCTGGACCGACTGGATGCGTCGATAGTCATCACCCCACCAACACTGCGGTGTCGATGGCTGACCGGCATGCTTGAGCTGGGCCACGACCGAGTAGCAGGCGGTGGTGGATGTTTCGTCGGTCCACGGCGACGAGGCGTCTTCGGCGACCAGCACGCCATCCTTGTAGATCGAAAACGTGGCGTCGGTCTCCTCGGAACTGAATTCCACCGTGACCGCGGTGTCGCTTCCCGAGACGACCACGCTGGGTGTTCGAGCACCGAAGAGGTCTTGCCAGTCGGCGGTCTCGAAGGTGGTGATGCGACCTTCGGCCAACGTGTCACCCACGATGGTGAAGGTCTCCCCGCGGAGCGTGAGGGTGGCCCCGTCGGCAAACCACGCGCCGGATGGCAAGATGGGGCTTGCGGTGAGGGAGCCATCTTCGCCGCGCACACCGAACACACCATGTGCCACGGCACCGAGGAAGCCGGCCACGCTCCAGAGCTGGCGCTGCGAATTCACAATGGGGCCGGAGTAGTCGCCGTCGTCGAGCCAATTGGCGCCGGTGGCCAGCTCGAAGTTTTCCATGTGCGACAAGTTCAGCGCCGCACCGCGAATCAAGGAGTCGAGGCCGGCATCCAGGACTGCACCGTTGTTGGCCTGCCGAGCCGCAATGACCGAGTATGCTGTGACAAACGGCCAGATTCCACGGTTGTGGTAGATGGGGGTGAGCTGCTGCTGCGGAAAGATCACCGGCGGCCCATAGGGACCGTGGGGATAATTGCCGAGCGCCTCGGGATGGGTGCCGAGGTCCATCACCGCGAAGGCGGTGGCCAGGAGGTCGTGCCGCTGCGCGGGTGTGGGGTCGAGCTCCGTGGTCTTGTACGAGCTGTACGCGATGCCATCCCAGAATGCCTGGTCGATGGCTTCCGCGAGCGCGTCTGCGCCATGCGTCTCCCCGGTGAGGTCCTCGAGGGACCGGAGCAGGAAGAGATGGTCGAGGTTGGTGGACAGCGACTTCGACATGCCGATGTGGACCACATCGCCGGCGGTCCAGTCCGGGTAGGTCTGCTCCCGCCAGTCGAGGAAGCTGGTCTCGCCGCGGTACAAGCCGTCGCGGGCATCCCAGGCGTACAGCCGGTCGGTAGCGGCTGTGTTGCGCATGGCTTCGATGGCCTTTTCGCGGAGCTCCGTGTGGTTGGTGTAGCGCAGCACAGCCATCGCTCCCCGTACCCACGAGACACGATCTGTGGAGATCGGCCAGCTTCCGCCAGTGCCGGTATCTTGGACGATCTGCAAGTTCCCGCCGCCCTTTTCCTCCGAGAGCTTGAAGAGCAGGGAGTTGGCAGCACGGTCGGGGTCGAGCCAGGCGAGCCCCAGCTCGGTGGCGTAGGCGATGTCGCGAGTCCACACCCAGTTCCACAGATCACCGGTCTTGTAGCACTCGCAGTCCACCGGCTCCGCAAAGGCGCCGTCGCTGATCTGGGAGACTGCGTTGAGGCGTGCATCGTCGACCGCCATAGCGAAGAGGGCGTCGGTGAGGAGCACGCCGGAGCGCAAGATCGGGTCGCCGTCCTGCTCGGTGAAGGTGCGTTCCTGGGGTGCGCCGTCGCGCAGTGTATGGGTGGTGCGAAGTGTGTATGCACGCAAGCCGGAAACTTCTTCGACCGTGACGGTGACAGTGTCGTCGCCAAAGGACCACGCGGCGGATGGGTCGGGCTCGACGCCCGTGTCGGAGCCGTCGTCTCCGGCGGTGCCACCGCCTACCGTGCCGCCGCTGCCGCCGCCGCCGCCGCCGCCTTCATCCCCAGCGGTATCGTCGCGGCCGTCGTCGGTTCCGCTACCGATGGCTTTGCTGCCACCCGAGTCGGTGCCGCCAGCACAGGCTGCGAGTGCGAGCAGGGGCAGGAATCGACGCATGAGGCCCTCCAAGGCAACGGTGTGGGCCACCGTATCGCGCGATGCCGAGAACCGTAACCCTAAACGGAGTCACGGCAGGGCGCTCGCTGCCTCGCTCGCTGCCACGGCAGCCGCTACCTGGGTCCACTCTGCATCGGAGAGACCGGGGAGACAGCGCAAAGAGAGCATGCCATCCGACATCAGCGCTTGGTCACTGTTCTGATGCTCGAGACCGAGTGCATGGCCAAGCTCATGGGCGGGAGAAAGGGACAGGTCGCCGGGTGCACGTGGACCGGCGGCCATGTTGATGAAGGCCACGGGGTGCGGATGCGGATTGGATTCGACAAAGGCTGCACCGCCCACGGAGAGTGGCTGGTTGGCAGACCCCTCTGCGGGGACCGTGAGGCCCCGAAACGCTTCCAGCTTGGAAGGCTGGTCGACGAACCGAGGCATCACGACCACTGTGGTCGATGCTCCTTTGGGCAGTGCCGCGAGTGCCTCGACGTCGTCGCCAGCGTTTGACGACGGGAGTTGTTTTTTGTCCAAATCGCGCCTGGAATTCACCAAAAATCGATCCTGTCGTTTTTGGTAGGCAGTGGCTCCCGCCCCTCACCAAGCCCAAGCCCGAGCCCTAGGCCGGAGGAGTTTCGCACGCGCGGCGCCCCTTAGAATCCACTAGTGGACTTCGGAGAACTAAGAGCCGACTTCCTGACTATGGCCCCGTCGCCTCAGTCGCCGCACCGCCTCCGCTTCTTGGCTCCGCGGCCCTGAGGAGGGTCCCCAGGAAAGTCGCAACTCGCGACGAGGCGCGATGAGCGCGAACGCGGAAATGACCAGCAGACCGAAGAACTTCACCATCATCGCCTCGAGAATCGGCGTTTCCCTCCCAGCCACGCGCTCTCCCGGCGGCCCACCGGCCGGCACCTGAATGCTGTGCCGCCAGGCCCCTTCGACGAGAAGACAACAGAGCTACTCTTATCGTGAGACGGCAGGGCAGCCCCATTAGGCTGCCTCCCTGTCCCGGAGTTCACTATCTCGCTAAGAGGAGGGGGGGATACACTCATGTCCCTCTAACTAGAGAAAACTCTCTACCAGAGGAAGAGGAACTCCAACACAGATCCCCCAACGGCCCGTACCGGCCGGCGCGGGTATAAAGGGAACTAGCTAAGACCGGGGGGCAATACGATTCAAGCACGACTTTGGAACGA